>CAYXQX010000441.1:0-3979 GCA_964467485.1 uncultured Porphyromonadaceae bacterium
GCTCTTCCGATCTGATCGAATACACTGGTTCTTTGGTTAAAAAGTTTTCGATGGAAGAACGCATGACTATTTGCAACATGACAATTGAAGGTGGCGCCCGTTCTGGTATGATCGCTCCCGATGAGACTACTTATGAATACCTTTCGGGAAGAGATCGTGTTCCAAGAGGTTCCAAGTGGGAAGCAGCTCTAGTAAAATGGAAATCTTTACCTTCCGATGAAAATGCCCGTTATGACTCTCGGATAATTTTTGAGACTGATGACCTAGCCCCAATGATCACATACGGCACTAACCCTGGCATGGGTATGAAGATCACTGAACGCGTTCCTGAACCAGAGAAAATCACTGATCTGGAAGAACGCCGAACTTTGGAAAAAGCCCTGGCTTATATGGACCTTAAGCCAGGCATGAAATTACTCGATCATCCGATAGATGTGGTTTTCCTTGGCAGCTGCACAAATTCCCGCATCTCAGATTTGCGCCAGGCTGCTGATTTGATGAAAGATCGTAAGGTTGCCAAAGGATTGCGCATGTTGGTCGTCCCCGGTTCACAAGAGATCAAGCGTAAAGCAGAGGCAGAGGGGCTAGACAAAATATTCAGAGATGCTGGCGCAGAATGGCGGGAAGCTGGCTGTTCAATGTGTTTGGCAATGAACGGTGACCATCTTGAACCCGGACAATACGCAGTCAGCACCAGCAACCGCAATTTTGAAGGTCGGCAGGGAAAGGGAGGGCGCACCTTTTTAGCCTCACCTCTAACTGCAGCCGCAACGGCTGTACACGGCAAAATCACCGATGTTAGGACTATGCTGTAGGAATTGATTATGAAAAAATTCACGACAATTACCTCAATATGCGTTCCCCTGATGCGCAAAAACATTGATACTGACCAAATCATCCCAGCTAGATACTTAAAGGCAATAGATAAAGACAGTGTAGCGGATGGCTTGTTCGCCGATTGGCGTTACAACCCAGATGGGACAATCAATAAAGATTTCATTTTAAACCAACCAGAATACGAGAAAGCCCAAATTTTATTAGCAGGTGATAATTTCGGCTGCGGTTCCTCTAGAGAACATGCCCCCTGGGCGATTACAGGCTGGGGAATCAAAGCTATAATCAGCACTTCCTTTGCTGATATTTTCAAGAACAACGCTTTAAAGAATAGTTTACTGCCGATCACAGTGAATGAAGATGTCTTTCAATCTTTGTTTGATCTCACCGAAAAAAATCCAGGTTCAGAGATCAACATTAACCTCAAGTCCCAAACTGTAACACTGCCAGGAGGAGCTTCTTTTAGTTTTGAGATCGATAAATTTTCAAAGAAATGTTTGCTAACTGGTATCGATCAGATTGGATATATTCTGTCATTTGAGAACCAGATCAGCCAATTTGAACTAGATCGCGAGACAATTACTTGCAACTAATCAGATCGAAAATCGGAATGTACCTTACCACCTGCAATATCTGATTTTTGGCAAAGTTTGAACACGGGAGAACTCGATGAAAATATTTGTTTACGATACAACACTTAGAGACGGCACCCAAAGTGAAGGTATTTCTTTATCTTGTAACGATAAATTACGCATCGCACAAAAACTAGATGACATCGGCATTGATTACATTGAATGCGGATGGCCAGGTTCAAATCCGAAAGATGCTGAGTTTTACCAGCGCTTAGATGAGCTTAATCTCAAACATGCCAAGATTACCGCATTTGGCTCAACCTGTAGGGTGGGTTCTAACCCGGAAGATGATGCCAATATTCAAGCCCTGATGGATGCCAACACACCTGTCTGTACGGTCGTCGGAAAAACTTGGACATTGCATGTAACAGACGTGCTTCAAACCACTCTGGAAGAAAATCTGCGTATCATAGAAGAAAGTATTCGCTATCTCAAATCACAGGGCAAAGAAGTTATCTATGATGCTGAGCATTTCTTTGACGGCTTTAAAGCAGACAAAGAATATACATATAAAACATTGCGGGCGGCTGTAAATGGGGGAGCGGACACCCTTGTTGTATGCGATACAAATGGTGGGACCTTACCGCATGAGGTATCTGCTATCGTTACACAAATCAAGGAACATTTTCCTGGAAAAATGATTGGTGTTCACTGCCACAATGATAGCGAATGTGCGGTAGCAAATACCGTGGTAGCCGTACAAGCTGGAGCCATGCATATACAGGGAACAATCAATGGGTACGGAGAGCGCTGTGGTAATGCTAACCTATGCAGTGTTATTCCTAATCTTGAACTTAAGCTTGGACACACATGCTTGCCTGAAGGAAAACTTAAGGATTTATATAACCTTTCTCGTTTTGTTGCAGAAATTGCTAATTTATCCCCCGATGAGCATTTACCGTATGTTGGCTCCAGTTCTTTCGCCCATAAGGGTGGAATCCATGTGGCTGCTATGCGAAGGAATATCAATAGTTACCAGCACATCAACCCTGAATTGGTCGGCAATAAAATGCACACTGTAGTTTCTGAACTTTCCGGGCGCGGCAATCTGCTGAGTAAAGCGGACGAATACAAGATTGATTTAGAAGATAAAAAACACCTCGGTGACCTTTTATCGCATATTAAAGATCTGGAATCACGCGGGTTCTCATTCGAGTCCGCAGATGCATCAATTGCTCTAATGCTTCAGCGGCAGCAGAAAGATTACAGGGCACCATTTAAATTGATTGACTATTTTGCAACTGTCGAACATAGAAAAGGGCGCGGGATTTTTTCTGAAGCAATGGTCAAGATCAAAGTAAATGATGAAATCGTCCACACCATCGCTGAAGGAAACGGACCGGTTAACGCCTTGGATTCCGCTTTACGTAAGGGATTAATTCCTATCTATCCGAAAATAGAACATTTTCAGTTAACCGATTATAAAGTCAGGATCATCGATAGCACCAATGGTACTGCGGCAACTACCAGAGTGCTGATTGATACTCATAATGACCGTAATCACTGGAGTACAGTGGGTGCAAGCCCTAATATTATCGAAGCCAGTTGGCTAGCCCTGGTAGATAGTATCGAGTATGGATTGGTGATTTCATGAAAGCAAAAATCGTATTACTTCCTGGAGACGGCATCGGGCCAGAAGTAGTTTCCGTTGCCCAAAGCTTATTAGAATTGGTTGCAATTAATTTTGGGCACCAATTCACAATGGAAGAGCTCCTGATCGGTGGATGTGCCATTGATGCAGCCCAAAATCCACTGCCAGAAGCAACACTGAATGCCTGCCTTGAAGCTGATGCAGTCTTATTAGGTGCAGTTGGAGGGCCAAAATGGGATGATCCACGGGCGAAGGTCAGACCAGAGCAAGGACTTCTGGGATTAAGGAAAGGGATGGCTCTGTTTGCAAACCTGCGTCCGATCCAACCCCACCCTGATGTGCTCTCAGCATCTCCACTCAAAGCGGAAAATTTAAGAGGTGTTGACTTTGTCGTAGTTCGTGAATTGACTGGCGGTATTTACTTTGGAGAACCCAGAAAACGCCATCAGGTTAATGGGCAGACTCAAGCCTTAGACACAATGGTCTACAATCAATATGAGATCGAAAGAGTGGCACATCTGGCTTTTAAGCTTGCACAAACTCGCAGAAAAAAACTAACCTCAGTTGACAAATCTAATGTACTTGAAAGCTCACGTTTATGGCGGGAAACTGTTACAAAGGTCGCTCTTGAATATCCCGATGTGGATTTTGACAATCTATTGGTTGATGCAGCAGCAATGCACCTGCTGACACGACCTGCGAGTTTTGATGTCATTCTAACCGCCAACCTGTTTGGCGATATTCTAACTGATGAGGCTTCAATTTTGACTGGTTCTCTTGGTAACCTGCCCTCTGCTTCATTGGGTGATAACATGAACACATTCGGTAAGCCTCGTGGGGTATTTGAACCAATCCACGGTTCAGCGCCAGATATTGCTGGGAAAGGTATTGCCAATCCAGTCGGCACCATCTTGTCTGCGGC
>CAYXQX010000442.1:0-3978 GCA_964467485.1 uncultured Porphyromonadaceae bacterium
CCGCCCGTTACAATGCCATTAGCAGTGCAGGTGAATTGCCACCTACTCTGCAGGGGATATGGGGCGGAACCTGGCGTCCGATGTGGTCGGGTGATTATACTTTGAATGGTAATGTGCCGTCTGCTGTAGCCCTGGGCCTGAACTCCAACTTGCTGGAGATGACTGATTCTTATCTGAATTTGATGAATGAGATGAAGCCTGATTTTAAGGAGAATGCTAAAGGATTGTACGGACTGGAGGGTATTTATGTGCCATCAAGAGTGAGCGATAACGGATGTATGTATCATTATGGTGCTAATCATCCGCATCTGTACTGGAATGCGGGAACTGCCTGGGCAGCAAGTTTCTACTATGATAAATGGCTGTATACCTGTGATACAGCCTTCCTGAAGAGGGAGGCCATACCCTTTATGCAGGATGCTTATAAGTTCCTGAGTCAGATCTTGTACAAAAAAGAGGATGGTGGGTATATGTTTATTCCATCTTATTCGCCGGAAGTTGGTCCGCTTGGCATAAGGGAATCAACCATAAATGCAACTATGGATGTGGCAGCGATGAAACAGCTGTTGCGCAATTTAATTACTCTTGCTGAACAAGGTTTGATCGAAGATACGGAGCTTGATGACTATCATGATATTCTGAATAATTTACCTGAGTATGCCATAGATAAAAGTGGTGTACTAAAAGAATGGATATGGGAGGGCTATGAGAATAATAATAATCATAGACATGCTTCTCATTTATATCCCTTGTACGATGGAATTGATCCGAATTTTGCGGATAATGAAGAATTGCGGGAGGCCGCCAGGAAGGCCATTGAAGTGAGATTGGAATTTCGCCGGAAGCAGAATAACGGAATGGCCTTTGGACTGGTTCAGCTTGGAATGGCTGCAGCTCATCTGGGCGATACAGCCCATGCCTGGGAGTGTGTCCGCTGGTTAAGTAATTTGTACTGGACACCGGGCCAGGTATCCTATCATGATCCCGGACAAATATTCAATCTTGATATCAGCGGGGGTCTGCCGGCTGTAGTGTCCTATATGCTATTGCAATCAACTACGGATAGAATCAATTTACTGCCCTGTCTGCCAAAAGACTGGCCTGATGGCAAAGTAAAAGGCCTTCGTGCAAGAGGAGGGTTTGTAGTAGATATGGAGTGGGAGAATTACCGTCCCGTAAAGGTGGTGATCACTTCCCTTGCCGGAAAGGAAACTGAGCTCGTATTTGATGATCATGTTGAGGTAATTGAGATTCTGGTTGGCTCGAGTAAGAAGATTTCTTTTTAGGGAATTGTTTAATTGAGATATACTTGGAGTATATCCTAATAGTATGTATATTTATGGTATATAATTTAGGAATATGAAAACTGTATCATTAAAGATTGATGATTCGATTTTCGGGGAGACTGAGAAGATACTTGCCCGGATTAAAAAGCCTCGTAACAGGTATATTAACGAGGCGCTTGAGTATTACAACAAGCGTCAAAGAAAGCTCATGCTGGAGAAGAAGCTAAAGGATGAGTCATACCTTGTTAAGGACGATTCGATGTCTGTTTTAAAAGACTTTGAGGAGATTGACTATGGTGATTAAGCAATTTGAGATTTGGATTGCCGACTTAAGTCCACAGATAGGAACCGAGCCAGGTAAAACGAGGCCTGTTGTAATCATACAGACAAATCTGCTAAACAGGATTCCTCATCCTTCAACGATAGTTTGTCCGATTACAACAAAGGTTAAGAAAGACGCTGAGATTTTAAGAGTGCATTTAAAAAGAGGAACAGCAAGCATTAACCAGGATTGCGATATTATGATTGACCAGATCAGGGCAATTGACAATAAGCGATTAACAAAACGAATAGGCATTCTTCCTGATGAACTGATTGAAACTGTTAAGGAAAATATCAGGATAGTATTTGAGGGGGAGTAGGGGAAGTCTTGGTTTTAGTTGTAGAGAAAACAGTTAGGTTTTACATTGAAAAAACTGGCGAATGGAAATTACAGGGTGATGACAAATATTGCCTGGACGCTAAGCAAATTGCTGATAAAATCTTGAATAAGTAGGCACTCTATTCCCAACTTAACCCAGCTACAGAACAATAAATAAACTGCATTAATACGACGGTTTATTCTGAACATTCCTGCGAAAGTTTTTATAGGTTTGTTTTTGAACTTAATTAAGCAGATGAATCAAATTATTTCCATATTCCTAATATCTATTTTCCTATGTTTAGGTGGAGGATGCAGATCCCAATCTCAATCTTTACAGCAAGATACCTCTATATGAAAATGGTGATGCATTTAATGTATCGGCTACAGGATTTAATTATGAAGAAGCTTCATATATATTCAAATGGAAAAATAAATACTGGCTCATAACAGACCCACACAAGGGGCTTGCTGTATATAGTTCAGAAAGTGGACAAAGTTGGCATTTTGAATCATTCATTTTAAATGAATCGGGTGTTCTTAAATATGATCATTCAAGAGGGAGGCATTCTTCCTGATGGCAGGATTCATAATCCGACAGCAATTTTTTCACCCATCTTTACCTCGGTTTCAAGATTGTTTTTTGTATTTTTTAATAAATCCTCATCAATTCTAACTTTACCTTTTTCGAACAGAAGCACAACCGAAGAACCCCCAAATTTGAAATATCCTTTCTCTTTGCCTTTAACAGCATTATTGCTCTGGTAGGTTTGGACAATACTGCCAACCATTGTCGCGCCAATTTCTGCCATGATCACATCACCAAATTCCCGGGTCGAAACAATCACAAATTCTCTTTTATTAATGCAGAAAATTTCGATAATCTTTTTTATAGCAATCGGATTCACTGAATAATAATCTCCGTCAATTTTGGTTACAGACGAAATTTTCCCACTTACAGGAAAATGATACCGATGATAATCAGTGGGGCAAATCCGAACAATTATCAAACTTCCATCGGTGTATTTTTCGGCAAGAGCTGAATCGTTAAGAAAGCCCTGCACATCAAATTTATATCCCTTTACGATAAAATTCTGCTCATCGATAGCTGTATAAGCTATTATTTTCCCATCAGCTGGTGATGCAACTATCGTTGAATCCTCGTCAATTGGTCTTGCATCGTCTTTTAATTCTCGAATAAAAAAATCATTGAACGAACGAAAATCCTGTTTTTTGGTAATACTTAAATCAATAGTGTATTCATTAACAAAAGATTCAATTTTATCAACTGATTTTGGAGAATCCATCATCCTTCCATAATAGGAAGAAACAAATTTCCGTTTAACCAACGAATGCAGGCTTAGTTCACCAATAGGGTTGGTATATAGCCAAACAAGCCACTTTTCCCCAGCAACTTTCTCTGTTTTTATTTCCCCGCTTTGTCGATCGATATAATTGATTGAAAGGTTTTCAGCAAAAGGATAAAATGCAATTCCGGCAAGAATTATTAAGATCGAAAAAATAATTATTTTCTTTTTTACTTTCATTGATTGCAATGGTTTTGTAAGCCAATTTATTTTTATCTTTAAAATTAATCATTCTAACATCTTTACAGTGATCTTATGCCTGTTTATCTACTAGTTTGACAAAACCTTAGCCGTCATGCAAGAAATCTATAAGCAGCATTCATTACAATATTTACTCTAATTAACATGAACGGAATACAAGCGCAAACTGCCGAGACAAAACTTGATCAGGTTGAATTAATGAAACAGTTTATAGGATACTGGAAGGGTGAATTTGGCGACAACTCAGTTTTTGTGTGTGAGAACAAACAATTTGCAAACGGAATAATATCTGATAGTCAGATTACTACAAATGGCGAAATTGTTGAATCTGTTGCTCAACTTTATGGATATGATAGTAAGGTAGATAAGTTTATTATGGCTGAACTTAAAGAGTCTTCTTCTGTCATCGAAATCTGTTCAGCCTGGTTTACATCAAAAAATACCGGTGAGATTGTTATTACCAATCCGGACGATGCTCCTTTTA
>CAYXQX010000443.1:0-3965 GCA_964467485.1 uncultured Porphyromonadaceae bacterium
GCATATTAATTCTTCCCTGTGAAGAGAAATGGCTCATATTGAATCCCAAACTGGTATTTTGATTCCTGGTGGTATTAATATCCATCTCTGCCATGGGAGTCCAAAAATTGCCAAACCCAACCCTAACAAATGAGTGCTTAAGCTCAGGCTTTGGAATAGATCTTAAACTAACAGATTCAAGAGATTTCAATCTGAACTGTATTGGCTGCTTTACCGGTTCAATATAATAATTGAAGGAGGTTGCTACCTTTACAGTATCATCCAAAACCGGGAGGAAACGAGCTTTAAAAGCATCTGAGATAGTTGGATTATAGGCTTTTACAACCCGCACCTCCTTATTAATGCCTTCCTGCCCAAAAACGGTAAAACTACCAATATCCAACATCAGGCATAACAAGAAAAATCCTGATATATACTTTATCATTTTAGGAAATATTATTTTCTTTTCCATCATTATTTGTCCTCCATGTCTTCAATTTCAGCAATCTTGCGGTTAACCGTATTGATTATATCATCATCCCTGCTGGAATAATTCTCCAAAAGGATCTGCAGAGTTGCCTTGGCCTGGAAGTAGTCTTTTTTCGACAAATAAACATCCGACCACAAAATATAGGTTTTTGCCAGCCAGTATTGGTGCGTTGTGTTCCTTTCCAGAAAATCAAGCACTTCTTTTTCTGCCGCATCTACATTACCCATATCAAATTGAATCTTTCCCTTCCAATATTTAGATTCTGCCCCTTCAACATTCTTAACATCCTCAGCCAATACACCAAAAGCATCCAGAGCACCTTCCCTGTCTCCAGTTGCATGATAAGCCTTGGCGAGCTTGTAGGTAGCTTCCCTTATTACTTCTGCTGATATCTTATCGGTCATCAACATTTCGTTGGCTGCCTCTATCACTGCCGGGTAATCTTGCAGCTTATAAACACATCGCATAATACCCAGCCTCGCATCAACCATATTGGTCCTGAGTTCAGCCTTTCCAACCAGTTGCCTGTAAATCTCAAGAGATTTTGCAAAGTCCTGCTTCTGGTAATAAATTGCACCCGTTCTGGATAAAGCTAATTCCGAAAAGTCGCTTCCTCCACGTGATAAAATCCACTCGTAATCTTTTAAAGCCCTATCGTATTCTGCTCCCCTGAAGTAGCAATCAGCACGATAATAACGGGCATTTAACAAGAAATAACCATTCGGAAAACGATCGATATACTGAGTAAAATTCTGCTTTGCCCTATCACAATCATTCCTCATAAAGATACTCTCAGCAGCCATGTACGTCAAACTGTCCTGCTCATTAACAGATATATCCCCACCTTGCCCAATGGCCTTAATGTAGGTGAAGTATTCATCCACATGATCGTTCTCCATGTAAATATTCTTTATCCCGGCAACAGCATCTCTGGACTCAGGACTGTCAGGCCATGAGTTAACCACCTTTTTATAATAATCCATTGCCTGGGTATTCTGCTCATTATTGTAATTAATGAGAGCCAGTTGCAGATAGGACTTGCGAACATATGAACTGGATGGGTATGTCTGGATGAGATTTTTAAAATTCCTGATGGACTCAGGACCGTTATCCAAAGCAGTGTATGATTTTGCTATCTCAAAAAGAGCATCATCAGCATAACGGGATTTTGGAAAGTCATGTATCAGGTCATTCAGAGTCTCTATCTTCTTATTTGGTCTCTGGACAAGCCCAAGAGAAAATCCCTTTTGGAAAGCAGCATAATCTGCATCATCGGTTCTCAAACCGGCTGCCTTATCATAGTAATCAATGGCCTGCCAGTAAGTTCTGTTGATGAAATAGCAGTCTCCTACCCTGTTATAAGCATCCGCCAATAACTTTGACTGCCGGCTGTCTACCCTGTTAATATACTTCCTGAACCAGGACATAGCGTCAGAATAGTTACGCTTTTTGAAATACGAATAACCAAGATTATAATATGCCAGGTTGAACTCCGACAGGTTAAATGCTCCGGAAGAATTTATGAACTGCTTATAAGACTTGATAGCCTGATCATAGCCATTCATGCTATACCATGCTTCTCCTCTCCAATAATATGCCAATGCTTTAAGCTTGGTATTAAAGGAATCATAAACAAGAGATTTATCAAAATGATCTATAGCTTCCGTATATTTCAGATTATTAAAAAGTTCTAAACCCCTGTAATAGGCTATTCGCTGATAGGCCGCACGGATATCCGAATTCTTCTGAGGTATCCGGTCCATAGTATTCAAGGCTTCCTTATAATTTCTGGTATTCATAAACACCTTAACCAAATAATCATAAGCCTCATCCAGATAGGCAGATTCAGGAAATTTTTCCAAAAATTCTTCAAATGCCCTTAACGTTTCTCCTGATATTGACATATCAAAACTAAGCTTGGCATAATTCAATAGAGACTCCTCTTGTATCCCTCTATCGTGATTCAAATTGGAAGCTTTACGAAAGGCTGAACGAGCCTTCATCTTCTCATCAAGGTTTACCAAAATTCCTCCAAGAAGATGGTTACTGTTTTGAGATAGGACATCATCACCATCCTTAACCTTTTCCAATTCCTTTACAGCTTCCGGCAATTGTCCATTCTGGTAGTAGGAAAACCCCAACTGATAATACTCCTCCCTACTCATCTTTCTTACTCCATTCCTGTATTGTTCCAGGTATGGTATTGCCTCGGCATAACGGTTGCTCCTGAAAAAAGCATCTCCAATAATGCGGGCAATCTCAGTTTTTTGATTAGAATCAGCCTTACTCAATAAAGCTGGAGCATACTCAATAACCTTATCATATTTTTCCTGTAAGTAGAAAACCTGCGCAATATAGAAGGGTACTATACCTCCATACTGACGATTGTCCTGCAAATCAAGAAAAAAGCCTAATGCTGTTTCATAGTTCTCATCCAGATACTGAATATATGCGTAATAATAACTTGCATCAGCTTTCTTAGAGCCTGCCTGCCCCTGTATATCATAAAACAGATCCCTGGCTTTACTGTAATCTTTATTATCGAAGTAGCAATAAGCAGTATTAAACGCATATTGATAGCGTTCCTCCTTATTTAGCTTCTTCGTCTTCATCTTCTGATACCACCTTATAGCTCTCTGGTACTTCTTTTGGTTGAACAGGTAATTACCCATTTCAAACCTTGCCTGATTGGTCCGTGGACTTTCCGGGTATTGTTCAATAAATCCTTCAATCAGTTTCGAAGCATTATGATGATCAAGTCTTAAGGCACAAAGAGCCCGGAAATAACTTGCATCTATCTGAGAGGTGGTCTCAGTGCCTTTGGTACGGTCGAGATACCTCACAAATCGATCCTGGGCTGCACTGTACTTTTCTTTATGGAACAGTTCAAACCCTTCTCGTAGGTCTTCATCCGGATCAAGGTAATAGGCTGTCTGCTGGCCAAAGATCGGAACCAGCCCGAATGTGCCAACAAATAACAATATAATTAATATGCTCTTTTTCCTCATAGGAGATCGTATTACTTCTAAGACATATAACTGATTTTTTATCAATTTATTTTTACATTAGCAAAGATAAGGGTCACTCTTGCCGGTATCAATCCTTGCGAGAGCATTAAATTAACAAGACCCCGTTGATAAGATTCATGAGTACAGACATAATTACACTAAAGGATGCAGCTGTATATCAGAAATTAAACCTGATATTATCAAACATTCAGCTGCAAATAAAAGAGGGAGAATTCGTTTATTTGATCGGGAAAGTAGGAAGTGGCAAAACCAGCCTCCTAAAAACCCTTTATGCTGAGCTCCCCTTGGTCGAAGGTGAGGGCTTTGTTGCAGGATACAATCTCAATCAACTGAATAAGAACGATATATCTTTCCTAAGAAGAAAGATCGGGATGGTTTTCCAGGATTTCCAGCTTCTTCCCGATCGAAGTGTATACGAAAACCTTGCTTTCGTTCTTAGCGCAACAGGATGGAAAGACAAAAACAAA
>CAYXQX010000444.1:0-3956 GCA_964467485.1 uncultured Porphyromonadaceae bacterium
GATTGAGACGTTTAAACTAGTGACGGGTGACAATTCGTCAATCGCCAATTATTTATAACTCATAACTCATACTTAAGCCATAAGCCTTAAGCCTCAAGCCTTAATATAATGAACGGACACGAAAGAATAACAGCAGCCCTTAAGGGGGAAAAGACGGACAAGATCCCCATCATGCTTCATAACTTTATGCCGGTGGCCCGTGAGGCTGGTATAAGCATGAGAGAGTACAGGGAAAACCCAAAAGAGATAGCCAGGGCTTTTATCCAATCAGTAGAAACCTATCAATACGACGGGATTTTAGTGGATATTGATACTGTAACCCTGGCCGGGGCCTGTGGGGTTGATGTGGACTTCCCGGAGAACGATCCGGCAAGGTCTCATAAGGGCAACTTAACAGATTATGCTGATCTACCTAAGCTAAAAATGCCTGATCTCAGCTACTATAAATACGCTGTTAACTGGCTGGAAGCAACGCGCTTAATCAAAGAGCATTTTGGTGATGAGATCTATGTGAGAGGTAATTGCGACCAGGCTCCTTTCTCATTGGCAAGTATGATCCGTGGAACGGAAAACTGGATGTTGGATTTCTACATGACGGAAGAGAAATTGGTTAAAGAACTATTGGATTACTGCACCGAGGTGAGTATTCAGTTTGTCGATCTGATGTCGCAGACAGGATGCGATATGGTCTCGAATGGTGACAGTCCGGCCGGACCAGAGATGATCCCGCCGGATCTATATGAGAAGTTCGCTTTGCCTTATGAAAAGAAGCTTGTTGATGCTGCTCATAAAAACGGTTTGCCTTATGTTTTACATATCTGTGGTAATACAGAAGTCATTCTTTCACAGATGCTAGAATCAGGAGCTGATGGTCTTGAGTTGGATTACAAAACGGATGTCAACAAGGCCTTCGACCTGATGAAGGATTCCTGTACTTTTTTTGGCAATATTGACCCATCAGGAATACTGGCTTTAGGCACCACTGATCAGGTGCGCAAAGCCACCGAAGAATTGCTATCTATATTCAGCCAGACAAATCGTTTTGTGTTAAATTCAGGATGTGCATTGCCACCCGGAACACCATCGGAAAATATTGCCGAATTCATTCGAACCGCCCGGGAATGGTGATATTGCGTAGGGACGCATATTTGCGTCCGGTCGAAACAAACCGGTAAAATGATACAACAAACGCACCCGTGGGAACCGGTAAAATGATTTGTTTATCGGACGCAATTATGCGTCCCTACGGATTGGGATCGCCATTGATACCCCTGTTTGATTATATGTGGATCGCCGTTTACCGGACGCAATTATGCGTCCCTACTATTGGTCGGTGTATTTATAAATACGATAACTAAAATCGGTGTCGGCACCATTCAATCCAAGGATAAATCCGTGATCCTGTTCAGGATAAGAAACGCTACCAGTGGAAATGTAATTGTCGCTATAATATGAAAACTCTGTCCAGGTCTCTCCTCCATCGGTAGTTTTATGAATTGATCCCATCCCAATTCCTAATCCATAATTAGCGTTGGCAAAACTAATTTGATTGAAATTATAATGCAAAATGGAGCCGGGAATGGAAATTTTTGTCCAGCTTGAACCACCGTTAGCAGTCTTATACACGTATGCTTTGTCGTATCCATTATCCCTTCCGGTAAAGAATCCTGTATTATCATCCGGAAAGCTCATATCACAAACCCAGGATTCGGTCTTCAGTTCTCCTTCACTTAAAATTTCTGTGTAGTTCCATGAAGCTCCATCGTCGGCAGAATAAGCTATCTCCTTAAGACTGTGACCTGCCCTTTCAGTAGGGGCAATAATGATGGCTCCGTTTTCAGACAAATGCATATTATGGCCAGGAATAATCATTTCATTGATTGGTACAGTATTGGTAACATTATGTGTAGCATTAGACACAAAAAAAAGGGCAGAATAATCGGTGTTAACCCAGGCCAGCATTACTGTTGTTGTACTGTTTGAAGCAGTAGCATAAAACAAGAGCTGATCATTATCCGGATTAGGAAAAATCATATCTGTCCAGCTAGCCCCTTTATCAGTGGTGTATCTGACTCCATAGTTATCAAGCAGATACCCATCTGTAGAATTGACAAACTGAATCTGGTTGCGCGAAGCCGACAATTCTGCTTTTTTTATTGTCCAACTATTGCCACCGTTATCCGTATATAATAGTCTTTTTAAAGATTCTCCATCTTTTACACCCAGAACCCAACCCTCATTTTCATTAAGAAAAATTGTTTTCGTAGCTCCATCAAGATGTCCTGCCAAATCAATAAAATCAAAACTGGATTCATTTGAATTTGGATCATCATTAGGAGTATCTTTCCCACATGAAGTAAATAAGGCTAATGCTATTAGCGAGATGTAGAATGATATTTTTTTTATGTTTTTCATTTTTCAGATTATTGCAATTTATCTGTGTATTTATAAGTTAATTCCCATTTCAACTTCAACAAACCCATGACAAGTATGTGCAGCACAATTCCAAAATAGTTCTAGTTGTAATTGGCTGCGAATATAGAAAATATTTGGTGGGATCAACGCTAGAAAACTATGTCTTTTCTCTCATCGCTTAAACACTTACTTCTAGTAGGACTCCTTTAACAGCTCCAACATCTCCACCTCGGTTGCAACTCGCGGATTGCCTTTATAATCAGGAAGAACCATGCATTGAGTGGCTAGTGCTTCGAGCTCGTTCTCAGGTACCTTGGCATCCTTAAGTCCATAATTCAGTCCAAGGATTTGGAGGAATTTGGAAATTTCTTCTGCTGATTGTACAGCTGCTTCTTCGTCGCTTATCGTGGTAAGATCGGGATTAAGCATTCTGGCTAGTTTGGCAAATTTATGTACTTCGTGTGCCTGAGTGAATCTTGCGAATGCAGGATAAACCATTGCGAGTGCTTCACCATGTGCAATGTGAGGGTACATACCTCCAATAGCCATTCCCATTCCGTGTGGCAGAGTAACACCGGCATTAGCTATGCAGAGACCTGCCAGGGTATCACCCCAGGCCATTTTCTCACGGGCTTTAAGATCACTGGTATCATTTATCAGTGTAGGAAGATTTTCTATAACCAGTGAGATAGCCTGCCAGGCCATCATGTTAACATACGCGCTATTCCCCGGATGAATCAGGCTTTCGAAAGAGTGGCAAAGGACATCGAATCCTGTGCATGCTGTCACAAATTTTGGTACTGTCAGCATCAGTTCGGGGTCGACAATACAAACCTGAGGATATAGTATATTATTATATAGGGCTGATTTGTTTCTCGCCTCCGGATTGGTTATGACTGCTACCTGAGTCACTTGAGATCCTGTTCCAGAGGTTGTTGATACAACAATAACCGGGAGCAGCTTGTCGGGATCAGGTTGTTCCTTGTAAAACAAGTAGTCCCATGCTGAACCAGGGTGGGTAGCTTCAACGGAGATTGCTTTGGCCGAATCCATACTCGATCCACCACCTAGACCGATGATCATATCAACACCGTATTCTTTAGCCATATTGGCACCGGCGGTAATGGAACCAACTGTTGGGTTTGGGATTACGCCATCAAAATGCGTTACCTCCAAGCCATTAAATGTTAGCAGATCCATTACATTTTTATATTGATTTTTCAGGGCCTCATTATCCGCAGGAGTAGTAACTAACAAGGCTTTGCAACCATAGCTTTTTGCTATTTCTGGCAATTCCTTGATACGGCCCTTACCAAATACGATTTTGGTTGTTTGATGGAAATTAAAGGATTTCATATGCTTTTATTTTTAGTTTTATCTTTTTTTATGTTTGATCCGGCTTGTATAAAAGCAGGGTTCTTACGTTTTTTCTTTCGTCATATATGGAGGGGTGCCACCTTGTTGTGAGCAAACCCAAGCAGCCTTTGCACTTGCCTCCATGTGTATTACTTCGAGCGGCTTTTTGTTAAGCAATCCGGATA
>CAYXQX010000445.1:0-3938 GCA_964467485.1 uncultured Porphyromonadaceae bacterium
ATAATATATTCCTTTCATCAACAATATCTTTCTTTTCTTCATTATAGATATTTTTCTTAAAAAGCTCCACTTCACCCTCGTAAATCAGGAATAAATCCTGACGCTCACCGTTTTCTTCAAAAAGTAAATCGTTGGTGTTATATCTTACTTCAACTATATTCTCAGATAGGATGTGAAGTTCTTGATCGGTAAGGCCTTTGAAAAGCTCAATTTCTTTTATAAAGCTCTGTATTTGTGCGTAATCCATAATTTGTAGCTATTAATAGTTCTAAGTGTAAATATAGCTACTGTTACGCGATATTGATAATATATTGTCCTTATAAATCAGCCTGAAAATAGTAGAAAAGGTAAAGGCTATCTGGCTCCGATTCTTCCTAGCATCAGGCTTATCAGTTGAGTAAGGTTTGCCTGGGTCTTAACGGCTGCTTTCTGGACTTCAATATGTGAGTTCTGACCAAATTTCCCGGGAACAGCTATATTGGTTATCACGGAGAAAGCGCAAACCTTGATATCCATGTGCCTGGCAACGATGACTTCCGGCACTGTTGACATGCCAATGGCATCAGCCCCAACTGTACGATAATGCAAATACTCAGCCGGCGATTCAAAGCTTGGACCGGGGTTTCCAAGATAAACTCCCTGGTGTAACAAGACACCCAACTCTTTGGCAGACACCAAGGCCAGGCTTCTCATATTAAGGTCGTAAGGCTGACTCATGTCTGGGAAGCGTGGACCAAATTCTTCAATATTGGGTCCCCTCAATGGGCTATCGGGGAAGAAATTGATGTGATCGGTGAGCATCATCAGATCGCCAATCTGAAAATCAGGATTTACCCCACCTGCTGCATTTGATATATATATATCTTCTATCCCAAGCAGTTTCATTATCCTGATTGGATAAGTGACTTCCTGCATGGTATATCCTTCGTAATAATGAAACCTGCCTTTCATAGCAACCACAGCACGGCCATTGAGAAATCCGAAGATAAGCTTCCCTTGATGCCCCTCCACGGTGGACACAGGAAAGTGTGGAATATCCTCATATGGGATCTCGATTTCAATATCTAAATGATCAACCAGATCTCCTAACCCGGTTCCAAGAACAATACCTGATTTGGGCTCAATGCCTGTTTTAGATTTCAAGTATTCAACGCTTTCTATAAATGATTTATCCATGATTTTCTATGCTTTCAAGAAGTTGTTTCTTATCTTCTTCATCAATAATAAGTTGTCTGTTCTGACAGAATAGGGCTATATCACAAATTTGAGGAAATAGTTTAAGTTTAACAGCATCTTTTCCTGTGGTAATCAGTATTTTATTGCTGCCTGTCATTTCCTCGAATCGTGAAACTATAAAGTTGATTTCTTCCTCTGAGTAAATGTGGTGGTCGCTATATGACATTATTACCAGAGGGATTCTTGATTCCCATTGTTTAATCAGGCTATCGGGCTGTGCAATTCCAGTAACGAGCATTAGCGAATCAGCTTCCTCAGGCCTGATATTCATAGCTTTTTCATTGAGGGGCATCAGATCAGAATAAATAAAGGAGCTTGTAAACAGATTTTGTCCTTTTCCCAGTTTGTACAAGCTGAGGATATCCTTGCCTTCCTGATGGTTACCGGCAGTTGTATTGGTAATAATCAGTGAATCTGCCCTTTTTACAGAGCTGGTGGCTTCCCTGAGCCTTCCGGCCGGCATCAGATAATCGGAATAATATGGTTTTTCAGCATGTGACAGGATAATGGAGTAGTGAGGGATTAAACTACGGTGCTGAAAACCATCATCGAGAATAACAAAATCCGGCTCATAATCGAGCTCTTTTTTTATTCTATCAACACCTCTGAGACGATCTGAGTCAACAGCGACAGGTATATTGGGTAAGAGGCTTTTGATCTCCAGTGGTTCATCTCCTGCGAGACTGGGATCGTCATTGCTGTTTACCCATCTGAATCCTCTGGTTTTCCTTTTGTACCCTCTGCTTAGGATTGCTACTCTTTTGGTTTTTGCTAATTCTTGGGCCAGCCATACAACATGAGGAGTCTTGCCTGTTCCACCAACAGCAATGTTACCGACAATGATGGTTTTTAGGGAGGCTTTTCTACCCGGAATTAATCCGGAATCATACAACAAGTTCCGGGTCCACTGGATTAGGCCATAAATCCAGGCCAATGGAAGGAGTGCTAGAATGATTTTTTGCTTACTGGCCAAATTAAGAATATTACTGTATCATAATTGTATAAGGCATACGAGCTTGTATTCTCCCCCCCTGTAATGTTTCCCTGATATCTTTTATTGCAGGAAGTTCCTGTTCCATAATCGTTTGGACACTTAAAGAACGACCTGTAAACTGTTCAAGAATCTTCTGTAGTGGATCTTTTAAGTAGGGTAGTTGTCTAACCCGATAGTTATCAATTTCAGCTGCCTCAGCAGCCATTTCGATTGCTTTTGACAAGCCTCCTATTTCATCAATCAAACCGTTTTTCAAGGCATCGCTACCACTCCAAACGCGTCCTTCTGCTATTTCATAAACTTCTTCCAAAGTCATATCTCTTCCTTTTGCAACCTGACTTGTGAATGATGTATAAAAGTTGTCAATTCCTTTTTGCATTATTTTTCTTTCTTCCGGTGTGAGGGGCCTGAAAATACTTCCCAAACCGGCCATGTCATTTGTTTGCACACCATCAAAGGTAAGGCCGATTTTATCTTCTACCAGTTTTTCCAGGTTGGGTAATAAGCCAAATACTCCTATAGATCCCGTTAGCGTTGTTGGACTGGCAAGAATTTTCTGACCTGGGATAGCTATCATATACCCTCCTGATGCTGCATAATCACCCATAGAGATTATTACTGGCTTTTCTTGTGCGGCCAGTTCAACCTCTCTTCTGATTATTTCTGAAGAAACAGCATTTCCTCCAGGTGAATTAACACGTAACACAATGGCTTTTACCTTTTTGTCTTTTCTTGCTTCTCTGATAGTTTTAGCCATAGGGTGTCCTCCGATGGAGCTTGAACTTTCCTGATTCATCCCAATGGTGCCTGTGGCAAATATTACTGCAACCCGATCTGAAGTATAATCCTTTTTGTTTGACGAAGGCACATTGATGTATTTTTTCATGCCTATCATTTGGATCTTTGAATTTTTATCCCGGCTTGTAAGGCTGTTCAACTCATCATGAAGTTGGTCCATGTAAAACAGGCCATCAACAAATCCATTTTCCAAAGCTGATTTTGGAGACCTTACAAGCATATTATCAGCAAGCTCATTGAGCTTTTCGGTATTTATATTTCTTTCTGATGATATTCCCTCAAGGATATGGCCCCATATTGCGTCAAGGTAGGTTAGTGTCTGTTCTTTATTAGCAGCACTCATTTCGTTTTGCAGGAAGGGTTCAACGGCGGCCTTAAACTTACCATAACGAAGAACCTGAACTTCAACGCCTAATTTCTCAAGTGCCCCGGTATAAAACATTACTTCTGATCTCAGACCCCTGAATTCAATAACTCCTTCTGGGTTAAGGTAAATTTTATCGGCAGCTGTGGCCAGATAATATCCGGCCTGGGTGTAATAATCTCCATAGGCTATTACAAATTTCCCGCTTTCCTTGAATTTAAGTATTGCCTCCCTTATCTCCACAATGGTGCTGATGCCGGGTGATACAAGATCTAATTTGATCATAACACCTTCAATATTGGGATCATTCTCTGCCTTTTTAAGGTTTTCAAGAATATCAAACAGACCAAGTGTGCCATTAAAATCCATGGTGGTTAAACTCATAGTTTCGAAGGGGCTGTCGATGGTGCGGTCTGTGATTGGGGTACTCATGTCCAGTTGAAGAACGGTATGGGGTTTGAGCTTGACCTCATCAGGCTTGGTTGACAAAGCTGCTGAAACAATTCCTATGCCTATTAATATCAATAATATAAGTGCTAAAAAAAC
>CAYXQX010000446.1:0-3932 GCA_964467485.1 uncultured Porphyromonadaceae bacterium
ATGAACTAATTAATATAGAGCGCAAGGCATCACTGGGCAAACTATCATCATCAGTAGCTCATGAGCTGAACAATCCTCTGTCGGGCATACTGGTTTATGCCAAATTGGTTAATAAAAAACTAAGAAACCTACCATACGATCAGGAGCCATTAAAACCAATTATTGCTCATATAAAGCTGATTGAAGATGAAACAAAGCGCTGTGGGGATATAGTAAAAGGCTTACTGGACTTTTCAAGATCAGATCAGGAGAATTTTGAAATCAGGCACTTGCATGAAATTCTAGAAGAAACAAACATGTTGGTTCAGCACTCAATCAGCCTTTCCAATGTTAAATTCTCACTAGACCTAAAAGCTGAAAAAGATTTATTCTCATGCAGCCCAAACCAGATAAAACAAGTTTTTGTTGCCCTTCTGGTAAATTCGACAGAAGCAGTTCCTGAAGATGGAGAAATAAAACTCACTACCCGCAATTCCGATGATTCATACATTTGGGTGGAAATATCGGATAATGGATCAGGTATAGTCCCGGAAGATATCCCTCATATATTTGAACCATTTTATACTACAAAAAGACATGGAGATGGAGTTGGACTCGGGCTCGGGCTCGCTATTGTTCACGGTATAGTGAAAAGCCACGAGGGAAGTATAGATGTCTCTTCTTTTCCCGGAAAAGGAACCACAATGTCAATTAAACTACCATTAATTAAGGAGGAATTGTGAAATGGCAAAAAAAGTTTCAATACTAATTGTTGACGATGAAAAATCTGTCAGAGACTCTCTTTGTGATTGGTTTATCGATGACGGATACCACGTGGTGACCGCCGAAAATGGGAAAAAAGCTCTGGCTACTCTCGAGGAACATTGCTTTGACATCGTTTTGGCAGATATAAAAATGCCAGGCATGGATGGTCTGGAACTGCTGAAAAGAATCAAATATATAAAGGAAAATACCATCGTGATCGTAATGACCGCTTTTGCCTCTGTTAATACAGCTGTTCAAGCTCTTAAAGACGGAGCATTTGACTACGTAACGAAACCATTTGATCCTGATGATCTCTCCCACCTCATCCGTAATGCTGTGAAACAAATATCACTTCATGAGGAAAATGAATTGCTTAGGGAACGGATGGATCGACTGGATAACATCGACGATCTGATAGGTCAAAGCCAGCCAATGAAAAAGATGCTGAAAGAACTGGCTAATGTTGCACAATCAAATTCTTCAATAATCATTACCGGTGAGAGTGGTACAGGTAAAGAGCTTATTGCCAGAGCTGTTCATGCTAATTCAACACGTAAATTCTTCCCCCTGGTAAGCGTCCATTGTGGAGCACTATCTGAGAGCTTACTGGAAAGTGAACTTTTTGGTCATGAAAAAGGAGCTTTTACAGGTGCAATGTACTGCAGAAAAGGAAGGTTTGAAATGGCTGATGGAGGAACCATTTTCCTGGATGAGATTGCAACAATTTCTCCAAAGATGCAAATCGAGTTACTGAGAGTGCTTGAAACAAAAAGTTTTGTGCGGGTAGGAGGAAATAAGGAGGTTTCTTCAGATTTCCGTGTAATCTGCGCAACCAACAGGGATCTGAAAGAAATGGTCGATAAAGGTACCTTCAGAGAAGACCTTTTTTACCGGCTTAATGTGGTGAATATAGAGGTTCCTCCTCTAAGAGAAAGAATCGAAGATATACCACTTCTTGTTGATTTCTTCATCACTAAATACTGCGCATCAATGAACCGTCCCTCTGTCACAATTGATGCTTCTGCTCTAAACAAACTGAAAGAACTCGATTTTCCCGGAAATATTCGTGAACTCGAAAATATGATTGAAAGAGCAATAGTGGTTGGAAATGGCAAGAAAATCACCTCCAGAGATCTGCCTATACAAGCCGTTATGAATTCAAGAGGTACAGAAAGTCTTGATGATATCAATAAACTTCATATCCAAAGAGTTCTGAACCATCATAGCTGGAATATCAGCCGTGCAGCAAGAGCCTTAAAGGTAGACCGGGTGACCCTTTACAGCAAGATAAAAAAATACAACCTTAAACCGGAAGAATAAGCATTTTGAACTGGATAAGTTGAATGCAAAAAGCAAAAATACATATTGTCTCTTTCTCGGTTTTTGACCATGAGCTGCTGAAAAATATAGCAGACGCTGCTGGAAAGGAATTCGTCACAAATGTAATTTTCTCAGAAGGACACATCGATCTGAGTGATTATTTTGATCCCTCACGTGGACAGTATCAAGGAAATGAACTATTAAAAATAATCGAGGACGATTTCTCGGATTTAGAGGATAAAACAATCGGGCTCTTCAGTGTAGATCTGTTTATCCCAATACTAACATATATCTATGGACAAGCTTACCTCGGGGGAAACTCAGCAATTGCTTCTTCCCATCGACTAAGTAATGCCAGGTATGGCTTGAAGGAAGACCTTGACTTGTTCCGGGATAGAATGGCCAAAGAAGTAATTCATGAACTTGGACACACTTTCGGGCTAATACACTGCTATAACCCAAAATGTGTCATGAGATCAAGTACTTACGTTGAAGAAATAGATCAGAAAAACAAAACCCTTTGTAGTAGTTGTAAATCTAAATACTTAAATCCCCTTCTTTAAATAGCTTAAACCCAGCAAAATTTAACAAATAATTTCATTAAGACTTCTTGTATAACGAACGCTCGTTCATTATCTTTGCGAACTATAGTTCACACGAATAGAATGTCACCAAGAAGCAAGAGATTTAGACAAGTAGGTTCTCCCCCGGTATTACAAGGATTTCAACCAATTGGCATCCCTCATAATGAGACAAAAAAAATCACTTTGTTATATGAAGAATATGAGGCATTAAGGCTTGCTAATTACTCAAATCTTAAACAAGAGGAGGCAGCTAAAATAATGAAAATATCCAGGCCAACATTTACCAGGATATATAACAGTTGCCTGAAAAAATTAGCAAAAGCATTTGCAGAGGGCAGAATAATAAGCATTGAAGGTGGAAATGTTGAGTTTGATAAACAATGGTACAGATGCAATGATTGTACAACTGTATTTTACCACCCTGATGAAATAATCAAGGAATGCATAAGTTGTGAATCAGATAAACTTGAAAATATAAATGAAAGCGTGAAAAATTGGAAAAAAAATCAATCTATAAAAAAGACAAAAACACCTGAAGAAGAATTTTGCTACTGCCCTAACTGTGAAGCCCAAACTCCGCGTCAAAAAAAAGTACCATGTTTTAGTCTCACCTGCCTGGATTGTAACACACCTTTAATAAGAAAAAGCGTTGATTAGAAGTTTTTAAGAAGTATAACATTCAATAACTATCCTGTCTATCCCTTATTCCATAAATACCATATTTTCTTATTCCTGATAAAAAAACTTATTAATAGTATTAAAAATAAAACTTAATTACAATGGAAAACACAGATGTATTAGTAATCGGAGGTAGCGCAGCAGGGCTTGTAGCTGCTCTTGCTGCTAAAAACCATTACCCTGAGAAAAATGTAATGCTGGTTCGTAAAGAAGAGCAGGCGGTTATCCCTTGCGGTATTCCTTACATTTTCGGCACTCTAAATTCTGCAAATGAAGATATCTTACCGGATGCAGGATTAAAAAAAGCAAACGTTGAAATTAAAGTCAACGAAGTTTTGAACGTAAATTATGAGAAAAAGATTTGCAGACTAAAAGATTCCTCTGAAATTAGCTTCGACAAACTGATTCTCGCAACAGGATCAACTCCTGTAGTACCTAAGTGGTTGAAAGGTGCTGATCTTGATATGGTATTTACCGTTCCTAAAGATCTAAAGTATCTGGAAGTCATGAGCGAGAAGCTCAAGAATCTTAATGAGATTGTCGTTATTGGAGCCGGATTTATTGGCGTTGAAATGTCTGATGAACTGAAGAAAACGGGAAAAAACG
>CAYXQX010000447.1:0-3913 GCA_964467485.1 uncultured Porphyromonadaceae bacterium
GAAGCCATTTTGAAGTGGTAAAAATTGCTTGTGATGGCCCAGATGCCACTTTCCAAAACATGCGGTGGCATATCCGTTAGCTTTAAGCATTTCTGCTATGGTTAATTCATCCTGATGAAGACCTGTTTTCGTAGATCTTTGCTTTGGATTCCATTCCGTGTTCTCATGCTCAGGGAATAGAACTTGAGGAATACCAACTCTTTGAGGATAGCATCCGGTCATCAGTGCAGCTCTGGAAGGCGAGCAAACAGGGGAAGCAACATGGAAATCAGTAAACATTCTACCATCAGCAGCCATCTGATCAAGATTTGGAGTAACAAATCCTTCAGCACCAAAAACACCGACATCAGAATAACCCTGGTCGTCGGTGAAGATGATTACAATGTTAGGTTTGTCGATGGTAGTCTTACAAGAAAATAGAGTTGCTGATAGGAATAAGACTAATATGAGATTTTTCATTGCCACTTCTTATTTCATTAGTTTTTCAATCTCAGGAGCCAGTTCATCAAATATTAATCTATAGCCCTCTGTATTTGGGTGAAGATAATCAGGCATTAATTCATGTATGAGAGATCCATCCTCATGCTCAAGAACATGGTTTACATCATAGAAATGTATCTTGCTATTCTTTTCAGGATAAGTCCTGATGATATCGTTTGTCTTCTGTATTAACTTGTTACGATAAACTTCAGGCTTATAACCATACGGGAATATAGCAAGCAAAGCAATTTCCGTATCTGGAAGTTTTTCGTTGATTATGGTGCATATCTTCCATATTCCTTCTGCTAATTCTTCTGGCTGAGTTACCTCCTCAAAATTATTCCCATCCGTATTGTTTGTCCCAATCATCAATGTTGCAACCTTAGGGTTTATCCCATCTATCTCACCATTCTCAAGCCTCCATATAACATTCTCTGTTCTATCGCCTCCAAACCCCATGTTAACTGTATTGTATGCGTTTAAGTATTTATCCCAGAATTCAATGTTGTTTTCATCATCCAAGCCATGAGTAATGGAATTACCTATCATTATTAGTTGAGGGCTTGACTCCTTAATTTCCGCTAATACATTTTCATGACGCGATTTCCACCAGTTTGCATCCAAGTTGCTGGTTGACAAAACAGCTGTGTTCACGTCTTCGTTACAGCTCGATACAAAACATGTAATTAGGATGATGCTTAAGAGTTTTAGTAGTTTCATTTTATTAGTTTTTCAATAAACCTTTATTCTGTTATCTGTTATTCGATTACTCCGTTATTTCGTTATCCGGTTATCCGGTTATCCCGTTATCCGTAAATTAAACAATTAATCTTTCACCCCTATTCGTACTGTCCCTTCAACTGTATCCCCAACCTTAAGATAGATATCATCTTTATCAGCGTGGGGCCTCAGGAAGCGTTCGCTGCCACCATTGGAGTAAGAGGCTATCAGCCATTTTATGTTCTCGCCATCAATCCAGGATCTTGAGTGTAATTTTCCATTACTTCTCGTTTCAAAGCCATTTCCTGAATCATCAGTTAATGAAGCACTGTATATGTTGTGTTTAGTTGATGCAAAGTCATTGCTGCCAATGGATGTTCTATCATGTCTCCATTCATGTTCAGGCTTTAATCTTGGCCCAACAGGACAAGATTCAATTCCTTCAGATGCTTTTGCCTTTCCCTCCAGCCTGGCAATATGCCAATCAGGATAAGTACTCCAGTAGCCTTTTCTTTTCCACGACAGATTTTCATATTCTTTTGGTAGATCAAAAACAAGTCCCATCTGTCTTGGATTGACATCTTCTTTCAATTCAAAATTATAACTGATATCAATACCCTCACCTGCAAGAAATTTATAAGTAAAGGATCCTTTTGCCTCTTTATAAGTCCCGTGAACTCTAATCAGCATTACGCCGTTAAAAAGATTCTCAATGGAATCCAGTTTCCAATCTGAACATAATGGATTATATGGCTCGTAATACTTTGTGGGGCCGTGCATCTGTGTATCACCACCATTATTCATTGGAAGAACCATTAGAAAAGGTCCTATGAATTCATCGCACTCTAAAAGGCCTGTCTTTTTGCTTATTTTATAAGGTTTATCGTTTACTGTTATCGTGATGTGATTTTTATCCTCGTTTTGCCCAATAATGGTTGTAGTACCCAGCTCAGGTACATCATACCTTCTAATCTTTGTCCCAATCGGAAGGGAAAAAGTATCAATCATAAATCCTCTGGGGTCGACAAACTCAATGACTAATGTCTCATTTAAACTAATAGATCTGGGAGATCTGATTTCTACAGACCCCTCATTGTGGGGTTTGATATCAGCGCTTACCAGCCCATTATTATCCCCTATCTTCCATTTGATATTCAGACGGTTAAGATTTGAAAAATCTTGTCTGTTTTCTATGCGGAAGCTTACATTATCACCAGACCTTTCTACTTCAGATACTCGTATAGGAGAGTATGTTTTCTTCATTCCCCACCACTCAGGCTTCTTACGACGCCAGCCATCGATAGGTCCCCAGGTGCCATAACCAACGGTTCTTTCCTCTATTGATCCATCATCATTTACATAATCCCAATAGAAAGTGTCATCAATACCGGCCCAAATTGAACCTCCGAGAACACCCTGTGACTTGTACATATCCTCCCACATATCATGAAGATAGATTCCCCATTTATCTCTCAAAGCAACATCTGTAGCTAGTTCATAGCGATTATATGCATTCAGGTGAACAAACTCACCAAAGTTAATAGGTCTGTGGTAATCAGCGTACTTGCTAGGGCCTTTCGGGCTGGGGTAGTGGTCTGATCCAATTTCACACACCGATTCATCCAGTTGGTTATTTTTTACCCAACCCCATGGAAAGTAGTTAAATGTTAACGGTCTGGAGGAGTCTAGTTTTGCAACTGCTTCACCTGCAAGCCTGTAATCTTCTGTCCATAGGGATTCATTGGCCAGCGACCAGAAAATTATACTGGGGTGATTTCTGTAGAGAACCACCATTTCTAGCAGCTGATTTCTGATTATCTCCCTGGTTGCAATAGAATCACCTTTTGTTTCATGCGACCAGCAAAAAGGACCTTCACATTCGATGAACATCCCAAGTTCGTCTGCCGCTTCCATCAGCGCCTCATCAGGAGGATAATGACAGGTTCTGATATGGTTAACATTGCCTTCACGAAACACCTCGATGTCTTTACGGTACATCTCTTTTGGAACTGAACGCCCGGTGAGTGGATAAACCTCATGTCGGTTCACTCCACGGAGCTTAATGGGCATACCATTAACAAGAAGCTGATTCTCTTTGACTTCAACCTCCCTGAATCCAAATTTCTGATGTATAACTTCAATTTCCTTTCCATCCTGTATAAGCTTGCAAGTCAAATTGTAAAGATTCGGGTTTTCACAATCCCATTTGTCTGGCTTTATAATATTGGGGTGGTAAGTAAATTTGATTTCCTTGCCTTCTTCAATCTCGGCTATCTTGATCCTATTATAGTCCAAAGGAATCTTACTATCATCAGTACATGACTTCAATTCAAAAAGAATTTCCAAAGATTCATTCAGCTTTGTAATTTCATTTGTTATCCCAATCACTGCCATCAATGTGGCATTCTCATAATTTTCATCAAATTCTGTATGTACTTTTAGTGAACTGATGTTGATTTCAGGGACGACAAATATGTTTACCGACCTAGGTATTCCACCAAGAGGATGACATGCATAGCGTGATCCACTTGCCAGAGAATCAGCAAGGGATTCATTTGTCACAGATAGAACAAGCTTATTCTCTTTTTTGAACTTCACAAGATCAGTGATGTCAAGCTCAAAAGCAGTAAAACCACCATGATGTGATCCAGCTTCCTTGCCATTTACATAGATTGTAGATTTGCTGTAAACACTATTAAACCTGATTTTCACT
>CAYXQX010000448.1:0-3911 GCA_964467485.1 uncultured Porphyromonadaceae bacterium
TATGTAAGATGATGGCTTTTGGATCATTTTTTATAGGTTGGGCACTGACCAGTAGTAAGTTATCAGAATCTATCTTAAGTAATGATTTAATGTCTTCTGAATCGGTTTTGTTTCCGGCAGGCAGCACTCTTCCCAGCATTGGAATTCGTTTGCCCCATCCAAAACGAGTAGCAGACTTGGTTCCCATGTCCTTGCCTGAAGTGACACTGTAAGTAAATGAAAATTCACCCCTTTGATCAGCATTGAAATTAGTGATCCAATAATTATTCATTGGCCATCCATAAATATGTGTTGACTCCGGTTTGGCATTTTTATCATATCTCCCTGTATTTATGCCTCCAAATTGCATCAGCGGAATTTCCTGACTGCTTAAAACGATCTGAGCTTCACCATTATGAATACTGGCGAAATTTTGCACGGTATTCCAATCAGTAGATGAGCCGGGAATCTGGTCGTAGCCGGCTTTCATTACACCTCCTTGTACCTCGCACCAAATTTCTCCGTTCTTCAATTCGAAAGGAAATGCCAGGTAAAAACCTTCCGGCTCAATAATGGATTTTTTTCTAACCATATACGCAAGATCGATCCTCTTATCAGTATTAAAGAGTCTTATTTCCAATTCGAATCCAGCAGGGCCGATCAGGCTCTCACTTTCTCCTTTGAATCGTAAACTTTCCCATAAGTTTCCATGCTCGGCAGCTTCAAACCATATCTTGTCAAGGCTTTTCCTTTTATAGGTCTTAAGTGTATAAGCTTCCATCTCGGAGCGGTTACCCAATTTCTCCAGAATATATTCACCAAGTTTTACAGGTGACTTAGAATCAACAAGTTCCAGATCTAAGTCTTTGTCGAGGATGGATGTTATTCCTGCTGTGTTTTTGTCAATAGTCAGTTTGTACCATTGGTTTTCAATAAAAAGTAAGTCTGGATTATCACTGCCCGACAGATCCTCAGTGGATGATGCATCACTAACCTGAACATCAGGATAAATATTAATAGTATATTTTTTATAACCCATGGGCGGTATATCCTTAACCCAAATCCCCCAGTATGTGCCATCTGATCGATGTCCCAGAGCTTGGGCCGGCGCGGATTGACCATTACTATCCAGTATTTTGAAGCTCTTTCCGAGGGGTAGTATCTGGTGATCAATATACATTTCAATTAGTCCTGATCTTTCCCAGTTAAGAGTATTGAAGACAGCCAGGGTAGGGATATCTTCCTTACTGATGTATGCTTGCAGGAGTCCCATGGCTTCCTCATTCAGTTGACGTACACGCCTGTAAGCTTCCCAGGCATAAGATTCTTTCAGGGCTCTTTGTTCCATTGTTCCGGCGCTGTATGGGCTGCGTACGCTTTCTGAGAAGCCAAATGTGTGCTCATCGTAGAAAAGCAGAGCCTGGTTAACTGCATCTATCCTGTCGGTGATGCCTTGAGGGAGCTCTGATCCCATCAAACGGGCCATAGAGAGAGCCCCTTGACTGGCAATAAGGTCAACATGTGCTTGTCGGGATACTGCTCCCTCTCTGGCTCCAGAAGCAAAACCATCTGTCCACCAATCAGGCCAGGCTCCTCTGATAACTGGTAGTTCATCACCATGTTTCTCTTCTATCTCTTCAAAAAACTCACTGACGGTAGCGGTCCTGAGCTTAGGCCATTCGTATTTCTCATTCCACATTTTCACCATGTCGCTAGAGCGGGTTGAAGGAGGTGAATTGTCTGTAAGATATCCGGAGTGTTGTATATGGATAATATCGTATGGGTAGTTTTTCTCATTCAGGTTTTTTAGGTAGCCCATGAGCTTCTCTTCGAAATATGGGAAGTTCTGACTGTGAATACCAAAAACGGTATTCCCGGTCATGTAATGCTCTGCCCTGAACGCCAGCATTCGGTTGCCTGAAGGCGATTCCCACCAAAAAGCTGTGGGTTTGTCGAACGGAATTAGAGCCCTATGGCCATGGGTTCCCATATTAAGATACTTGACTCCAAGTGAGGGGAAGAAATCGGCAAAGCACCAGCCTATTCCGTTAACGTCATCCTGCATAGCGGCTGTTACAGGTATACCGGCGTTTTTAATCCTGCCTAAAGATTGCAAAGAAGCTGCATAGCTCTGTTCATCAGGCATCTCGTCGAAATTAAAATACATCCCGGTAACCTCAATCCGACCCTCTCTAACTCGTTTTTTTAGTCTTTCAATTTGTTCTGTAGGTCGACTTCTGAGATAATCATCTACTGCAAAGGAGGCTTCACAGGTCCATCTGAACTGAGCCTCTTCGGGATAGCCATCAGTAGCATCACAATAATCCAGCGCATAATCAATGAAGCGGAGATGCTCACCCAGAATCTCGGTCTGAGGTCTGGTATAGCCAATATCGGTGTGAGTATGTTGTACGAAGTTTACTCTCCATTGTTTGGGAGGATAAAGTGTAACTGTTTGTTCCTGACTGAGTTTTGGGGATTCCAACCCAACAGTTATTTCAGTTTCTTCTGATACCAGAGGATAATCAATATTATAGGATTGAATCCCGAAATCCAGATCAAGTTTTACAAGCTTTTCACCGTTTATCCTGATTTGGCCTTTGGCCTTCTGCCCAAAGTATACTACTTGTAACGAAACCGGCTGCACGAGTTTCCCATTTTTCTTAATTACACCAGGGAAAGCATTAAATGTTAAACCTGTTGGAATAGGTGCCTGGAAGCACATGAACCAGGCCTGACTGTTGCTTTTTGATCCAAGTACCTTGATCTTCTGTGGTTTGCCCGATTCAAGCATGGATGCAGGAACTCTAAGGAACATGAAACCAAAATAATCGCCGGCGCCGTCCTCAAAAGCATTACGGAAGGATAGTTCCATCCCATTGGCTTGGTAATCCCAACTTTTCCTTTGTTCCGTGTAAAAGGAGAAAACCTTTTCATCATTGAAGAATAAATCCATTCTGGCACTGCCCATATTTGCTCCCAAACCGGCTTGCCAGATAAAATTAACATAGTCCCCCTGCTTGACTTCCGTTACAGTTTCGGTTTCCCATTCGGCTAGCTGTGACCCATCGATAGCACGCACCAGCAAAGCATCATGAACATCGGGTAGGGCAGAGTTATACCAGAATGGAGTACCATCAAGCGTTTTAGAGTATCCTTGAACAAGGATGTCGGATTTGTGAACAGGATTTTGCCCCCAAGCCAAGGTGGTAATTATCAGGAATATAGAGATTAATATATTTTTCATCAGGATATATGTATTTTATAAAACTATCTGCATCAAAAATAGTAAAAAACCAATGCGCCTTCAATCAAATAATCCAGACATAAACACGTTATTTTCTTACATTTGAAAAAATAATATTTATGCGGATCTCTCCTGGTTTTATTATTGCTACGATATTTGTCTTCCTGTTTTTTTCATGTGAAAAGCCAGGTGTTAATACCGATCCGGGTGCCAAACTGGCATTCTCATCTGATACTGTGATATTTGATACCATTTTTACTACCATAGGTTCAACAACAAAGAATTTTAGAGTTTATAATGAAAATAATCAAGCGGTAATCGTTGATAGAGTGTTTCTTGCCGGAAACTCAGCATCACATTATCGTCTTAATATTGATGGTGTAAAGGGTGTGGAAGTGAATGATATAGAGATTCCTGCAAATGACAGTATCTATATTTTTGTTGAGGTGACACTCGATCCCACTAATCAGAATGATCCAATGGTTATTCAGGATTCTGTGGTTTTTTTAACTAATGGCAATACGCAGGATGTTGATCTGGTATCATTTGGTCAGGATGTTAACCTCTTTGTTTCGGATACAGTGGGCACACAAACCTGGACGGCTGATAAGCCATATCTGGTTTATGGATATGTTTATGTCGACAGTCTTGAGACTCTCACTATTGAGCAGGGGACTAACATATA
>CAYXQX010000449.1:0-3910 GCA_964467485.1 uncultured Porphyromonadaceae bacterium
TTGAGGAGAATACTTCAGAATCAGGATTATTTTACACTTTTTGATTTTTCTGCTAAATGGGATCCTGTGCCAACAATGCTTTGTCAAAACCATACTCAAATAATTAAAGGATTCATGGGGCAGACTACTGCCTTTATTAAAACTTACATAAAACCCTCTGTTCTGGTAATGGGTGAAAATAAGAACATGAATGATGCCCGCTATATCCATGGTGAGTTAGGTAAAGGTACCTGGACATTCTATGGGGGGCATGATCCGGAGGATTACCGTCATCAGGTTGGAGATAAGCCAACTGAGTTGGATTTATATCCTAATTCACCCGGATACAGATTAATACTTAACAATGTCCTTTTCCCAGCTGCCAAAAAGAAGAAGCTAAAAACCTAAAGCCCTATAGAAGAGAGATAAGCTCTTTAATTTTGCTAATTACAAAGCTTGCCCCGATGTAATCTTTATTATCCGAAGGGTTGAAAAAAACAGTATCTATTCCATACTCTTTTGCTCCCCCAATATCAGTTATCAGATTATCCCCGATTACCAGCGAATTATGTCGACTGATATTACTGTGAGAGAATACGAATTGAAAAAACCCTGCATCCGGTTTTTGGAATCCCGCATCTTCAGAGGTGAATATATTGTTGAAATAGGGGCTCAAACCACTCAGGTTTATTTTTTTGAATTGAACCTCATTGAAACCGTTGGTAATAATATGCATGTTGTATGATCCTGATAGTGATTGGATTGTCTCCATAGCACCAGGGATTAAAAATGTTTTACAAGGACTTCTGGCAACATATTCATCAGCAATAGATTTGGCCAGATCTTTGTCCTTACACCCGGCATTTTCCAGACACCTACTGAATCTACCGTATTTTACTACCTCTTTTGAGATCTTCCCTCTCCCATATTGGCTCCAAAGCATACTGTTTATCCTATGATAAGCATCCTGAAAATCATCAAAATCATTGAAAAAATGAACAAGATTATACATTGTAAACAATTCATCAAGAGTTGCTTTTGAATTTTTTTCAAAATCCCAAAGGGTATGGTCTAAATCAAATAATAGATTTTGATATCTTTTCATAATACTAAGTAAGAAACAAACAGGGAAAGAATGACTATTTTTATGGTAAAATAAGATGCCATGGAAACCTTTTCACCTTATACTGTTGTTATAATATTTCTTTTGTTTATGAGTCTTATCGTGCTCTTTCTATATGGGAGGGACCGAAAAAAACTTAGAATTCTGAAGACGGAGCTCGAAAATAAATTGCATGAAAAGCAAATTGAGAATGCAGGTCTTATAAGGGAAAACCAAACTGTATCTGGTGATAAGGACAAGAGGGAGGGTCAGCTGGATGAGCTTAGAAATGAGCTAAGTCGGATTAATAATGAATTGTCGGCAAGAAATCAGGATATTCTCCATTATCAGGAAAAGTTGAGCAACAAGGATAAAGAATTTGCCGAGCAAAGAAATCAACTAACGGTAGAATTCAAGAACCTGGCGAATGATATTCTTGAGGAAAAAACGAAAAAATTTACCGAGCAAAACTCCACCCGTCTAAGTGAGATTTTGAGCCCTTTTAATGAGAAAATCCAGGGATTTGAGAGAAAGGTTGAAGATACCTACCAGAAAAGTCTTAAGGATCAGACCGACCTGCAAGCCGAGCTGAAGAAATTGCAAGATCTGAATGTGAAAATTAGTCAGGAGGCAAATAATCTCACAAAGGCACTTAAAGGCGATGTGAAAAAGCAGGGGAATTGGGGCGAAATGATTCTGGAAAAAATTTTGGAGAGATCAGGTTTACGTAAAGGAATTGAATATAATACGCAGGTTTCCATGGTATCGGAAGAGGGCAGAAGAATTCAGCCTGATGTTATTGTGTCCTTGCCTGATAATAAGCATATTGTGATTGACTCTAAGGTTTCTCTGGTGGCTTATGAAAAGCTTACCAGTTCTGAGGATGAGGATTTAAAACAACAGTTTTTAAAAGAACATATTCTTTCATTGAGAAAACATGTTAAAGAGTTAAGTGAAAAGAACTATTCACAAGCAGTAGGAATTAATTCACCGGATTTTGTGCTAATGTTTGTTCCGATAGAAGCTTCATTTTCCCTTGCCGTACAGGCGGATCAGGAGATTTTTAATGATGCCTGGATTCACCGCATTGTTATTGTTAGTCCTACAACCTTGCTCGCTACATTGATGACTATTGCTTCTATTTGGAAGCAAGAGAATCAGACTAAAAATGCTTTGGAGATTGCAGATGAGGGTGCAAAACTGTATGATAAGATGATTGGTATGATTGAGGATTTTGTGAAGATTGGTGATCAATTGGATAGGGCCAAAGATCTGCATACGCAAACTATGAAAAAGGCCAAAACAGGTACTGGTAATCTTGTTAATCGTATTGAGAAGATGAAATCACTGGGTTTGAAGACGCGAAAACACTTGCCTGAAGCAGTAAAAGATCATGAATCCTGATTTTTTTCTTTTTTAGATTTTCCTTTAACAACCAGCACTATCTCCCCTTTAGGCTTATTTTGGGTGAAGTGCTCGGTTAGTGTGGTCAATGATCCGTTGATTGTTTCTTCATGAATCTTGCTTAGCTCTCTGCTTACAGAAGCTTCTCTTTCTTTGCCAAAGAATTCGCTCATCTGTATGAGGGTTTTCAATAGCCTGTGAGGCGATTCATAAAAAACCATAGTTCTGGTTTCACTGGCTAGTTCAATAAATCTAGTCTGGCGACCTTTTTTATGGGGCAGAAATCCTTCAAATATGAATCTGTCGCTTGGGAATCCGGAGTTTACCAGAGCCGGTATAAGTGCGGTAGGTCCTGGGAGGCACTCAACATCAATATGGGCATCGAGGCATGCTCTGATAAGCAGAAAGCCAGGATCAGCAATTCCCGGCGTTCCGGCATCAGATATCAGAGCTGCAGTTATGCCTGATTTAAGCTGATTCACAAGCCCTTCAACAGTTTTGTGTTCATTGTAAATATGATAGGAATAGCTTGGTTTTGAAATCTCCAGGTGTTTAAGGAGTTTGCTGCTGGTTCTTGTGTCCTCAGCGAGGATAAAGTCTACTTCCCATAAAACACTTACAGCCCGAAAGGTTATATCGTCCAGATTACCTATTGGTGTAGGGACAATAATTAGTTTCCCTCCTGATTTATTATTTGATTGCTGCATTGAAACACTCCCGACATAAAGGTTCATAACTGTCTGTTTCCCCTAATACTACTAACTTTTCAGAATCAGTAATCCGGTGGGAATACTGTGCCAGATTACCGCATCTCATGCAAATAGCATGAACTTTAGTTACATACTCAGCGGTAGCTAACAGAGCTGGCATTGGTCCGAATGGCTTGCCCCTAAAATCCATATCCAGTCCGGCTACAATAACGCGAATGCCCTGACTGGCTAATTGGTTGCATACTTCCGCCAGTCCTAAGTCGAAAAACTGGGCCTCATCAATACCTACAACATCAACATCGCTTACCATTAATGGGATATTCCGGGAGGAGGAGACCGGTGTGGATCTTATAGAATTTGAATCATGCGAGACCACTTCTTCTTCGGAATATCTCACATCTACCTGAGGTTTAAAGATTTCCACTTTTTGTCTGGCTATTTTTGCACGTTTCAGCCTTCTAATCAATTCTTCAGTCTTTCCTGAAAACATTGAGCCGGAAATCACCTCAATCCATCCTCTTGGGGATTTATTATCTTTACTTTTCTCCAGGAACATATTGTATATAATACCAGAATTAGTTTTGTATCGTTAATTTTACAAATTTAAAAGAATCTAACAGAGAGGATGAGTAGGGAAACTACTTTCTTCATAATTGTTAATAATTAATTAGAAACATGGACAAGAACGTTCTAGTAAGATTGCTGAAACATAGAG
>CAYXQX010000450.1:0-3901 GCA_964467485.1 uncultured Porphyromonadaceae bacterium
GAGAATTCTAAAAAACTTCTGACTTAACAAGGTATATATTTATCTTATTTTAGATCCTGTATAGGTTGCTTTAAGGCCACCATGCCATTCACTGTAAAGACCAACTGAATATTTTTTAGTTGCCAGAACAACCCCATTTCTTCCTGCATATACTGTCATGGTCTCCTCCTTTATTTCTTCATTTATCAATTCAGACGACTTATAATATGTGGCATTCCGCGATTCGCCTGGTTGCAGTTTATTCAATGGACTAATCGATGAGCCAGTAACCCACATATGGGTAGCATCAAGGTCATTATTGATTAATTTAACTGAAACAGTCAAAATAGGAGTTCTTAGGACTTCTTCGCGTTGACTGCATCCGGAGTTTGATAACAATACTGCCAAAACAATAAAAATTCCAATTTTCTTCATAATATTTAGTTTTAAGTTAATTCTTTATACATCTAATAGGCAAAGCCAACATTTTTGGTCTTCCTTCAATTAGGCTTTCTGGATAATTTGGGTTTAGTATCATACCTATCCCAAAGGTTGGTCTGCTTGAGGATTCAGTTGATGAATGAAACATGGTTAAATGACCAAGATAATTGAAAGAATTATCGCGCTGATCAAAATATCCTGATGGCAAAGCAGTAAACTTGCTTTCATTATTTCCTGAATTTGGACTAAACCAATGTGTAACACCCGACTCTAACAATTTGTCGTAAGCCTCATCTGCTCCTCCTAAATAATCTACTAAAGTTTGCCATTCATCCTGAGAAGGTAAATGCCACCCTTTAGGTGCTATAGTTTGGGCAAACTCCCAAGTGTACAAATAACCGTAAACTTTAGCATTGCTTTCATTATTATCGAAAACCCAACATCCAGAATCTAGTTTATATGCAAGATTTTCAGTCATCCATGTTTGTGTCCCAATCTTCACCCAATCATAAACCTGTTGATCTCTTGAGTCAATAAAAGTCCCAGTCGTAACACCGGGCTCTGGAGTATCTTCATTCTTAGAACATCCGGATAAAATCAGGAAAAACAAACCTATAAGAATAAACAAAGAGGAATTTTTAATTTTCATAGCTTAAATATTTAGTTTATCAATGCCACAGCACTGCTCATCAAACAGTAAAACTAAGAGCTATCTAAGCTGCAAACAATAGCACAAATGTGTCATTTTGAATAAAGAGAGATGACTTAGACTAAGCCCTTGCGAATAGCCTTTACAACTGCCTGGGACTTAGTGTGAACCTGGAGCTTTTCATAAATATGCCTGATATGATTTCGAACGGTTTGGACACTGATAAATAATTTATCAGCAATGGATTGATTTCCCAAACCTTCAACCAGTAAGTGAAGTATTTCCTGCTCTCGTAGAGTTAGCAGAAAATCCTCATCTTTTTGAGGAATATGTTTTTTAAATAAAGTGAGTACATTCTTAGCAATGCTAGGAGTCATTGGGCTACCTCCGTTCATGCATTCTTGCAATGAGGATAATATTAGAGGTGGCGCAGTTTTCTTCAGCAAATAGCCGTCAGCACCGGCCAATATGGCCTTCATCACATTGTCGTCATCATCAAATACAGTGAGCATAATGATTTTAACATCAGGAAATTTAGCCTTAATAAAAGGGATGGCTTCAATGCCCGACATATTGGGGAGGTTTATGTCCAGTAACAGCACATCTTCTACTCCTGACAAACCCTCGATACCATCTTCAGCACTTACAAAAGTATCAACACACTCAAAGCCTTCAGAGGCACTTATCAGGTAAGCTAAGCCCTGCCTGAAAGAATGATGATCTTCTATGATGGATGCTTTTATCATTATAAATTGTAAGATGATAAAGATCGGGAATTAACAGACCTACACAATGATGCATTTGTGTCAATTTGATCAATTACCCAAGTTTAAATTCCAAAATAATTTCGGTCCCCTGTCCAATAGTAGATTTTATTTCAAAGTGTGCTTTTATTTCCTCTGCCCTTGTTTTCATATTGCTTAAACCATGCCCTTTGTTATTAGCAGCCAATAGATCAAATCCTTCACCTACATCTTTTATAGATATCCTGATTTTAGAATTCCAATTCTGCACCTTCACTTCCACCGCCGAGGCTTCTGCATACTTTAATATATTATTAAGAGCCTCTTTAATAATCAAATAAACATTCTGCTTTGCTTTAGCCCCAAGAACAAGGTGCTCAATATTCGATTTTGATCCACTAGTGTAACTTATTCCCTTTTCATGAAATAAGGTGGAAAAATTACTATTTATCCTGATAATCAAATCGTCAAGCGATTGTGGCTTGGGGTTGATTGCCCAAATTAAATCCGTAATAGAGGAAGTAGCATCAGATACCAAAGCAGATGTTTTGTCCAGCAATGTGTTTAATTTTTCTTCCTTGTCATTCAGCTTATACCCAATCAACGTCAGGTAAATACCTATGGTACTAACCGTTGTAGCCAAATCATCATGCAAATCCCGGGATAATTTTTCACGAATTTGCTCTTGCTCAACAAGAGCCATTTTTCTTATCCTGATTCTCTCAAAAAAAAGTCGAACTATAACGATTAATGCTACAACACTCAATATCGGAAATACTGCTGAAAGCCAAATGTTTTTATATTCAGAATAACTAGACTGGAAATAGAAAACCATGACTAGCAAAACTGCAAAAATAGTCATATAAGGTAGTGACCATCCGTATTTTGCTATACTACCAATCATTGAGAAAACAATAATCAGCAGAACAAATAACCAGGAGAGAAGTTTAATAAGCATATGAGGATCTTTCACCAAAAACAACAACCAATGGCTTGACTTAAGAAGTAATTTATTTAATCCTGATTTATCAGTAATCACAATACTGCTTCCCGTTTTGACATGCTTTACTACCTTTTCAATCCCAGAAGGAAAAACAATCTTCAGGTCTACAAACTCGTGACCCACCAAAGAGATTGGTAAGAATTTTTGATTCATGGATGCATATCCTGATCCCCCGGAAATCTCAGTATAACTTATAAGTTCTGATCCTATCTTCAATGTGTCCTCTTCGTATAGATATATCTTAACCCCTATCCCACTTCTGTTATTTTTAATCCCCTCAACATCCACTTTAATGAATTTCTGATTGTCTGATTTGTTTAACAATATGGCGCTGCTTTCGCCGAGGTAATTGGCTATATATAAGTCAGGACTGCCATTATTGTCAAAGTCAGCTACTGCTGATCCTGTACTGTAACCTTCTATTCCTGCTCCAAATTTATTTGTATTGTCCACAAATTGCCTGCCTTCAATATTTTTGTAAAAAACATTACTCCCAATATTGGAAACATAAATGTCTTTATAACCATCTCCGTCAAAATCGGAAATCACCGCACCGTATGATTTCAAAGAATCTTTGCCTATCAAATTATCAGTCATATCCGTAAAAATTCCCTTACCATCATTGAGATAAAACTTGTTGGAAGTTTTACGGTTGGTGATAAACAAATCAAGGTCGGCATCATTGTCAATGTCGGAGAAAACCACTGAGTTGCTTTTTGAGTATCCCTCACCTCCAACATTAGCGATACTGGAAATGTTTTCAAAAACTAGTTGCCCTGTTTCGCTTAAAAGGTTTTTGTATAAAATATTTTCTACTGACCAGTTGGAAACGAAGAGGTCAAGGTCATTATCATTATCTATATCCCCAAAACTGCATCCGGTCCCGCCAAAACTTGAAAGGAGGCCAGCTGACTCTGTTATCTCTGAAAAGATTCCCACACCATTGTTTAAAAATAAACGGTTACTGCTCTTTTCGTTTGTGATAAAAATATCAAGATCACCATCGTTGTCCACATCTCCCAAAATTGAGGTATTAGTTCTGTCACTTTCCTCACCAATGCCATGGCTTATATCAGAATAATCAAC
>CAYXQX010000451.1:0-3901 GCA_964467485.1 uncultured Porphyromonadaceae bacterium
TAATCCTGAATACCTGGTCAGGCGAAACAAAGGGCTTGAGATCGGGACAGATAATTCAGTAAAACTGACGGCACCAACAGCAATTGGTTATTACGACGGCACCTGGGAAACCGGTCTGGGCGACTTTATTGGAAGCAAAAATTTGATGATCCGTCTGAATCTGAACGATCACAGCAACATTATCGACGGAATGGATATAACTTCTGCGCTGGTCAGTCTCGGGCAGAACTATCCAAATCCGTTCAGTCAGAGTACAATGATCGACTATGAACTCTCTGAAAGCACCGACGTTTCATTTAAGGTTACAGATATGACCGGAAGAATTGTGTCAAGTGTCAATCTGGGTACAATGCCTTCAGGCAGGCATAACTATAATTTGGAAACTAATAACCTTGAGGCGGGGATTTACTTTTACACACTGAAAGCGGGTAACTTTTTGCAGACCAAACGGATGACCATTGCCGAGTAATTATCAGCCGTTTGCTTATATAATTTAACCATTTTGCTCGGGAACAGGATTTGCGGGTGGCATCCTGATAATCTTGATATAGAAACCTTTTCCAGCCGCTATATTTGATGATTTGATTTTATAGGTAGATTGCATTGTTTATAAAAACAGTTTTCTTCTTTTCTATCAAGAATCACTCATTGTATTTTTTTGATATATAGTTTAGTACCAAATTGACCACGCTTCTTTTATAATTAAATCGTTAAATTTGAGTTAGCTAAGTAATAGCTATTAAATATTGATTTATAATAGCCACTTGCGCCTTTTTAACCACTTAATCATTTCGACTTTCAATGGGGGAGTTAGGAAAGTTTTTAGTTGTATATACTCGTTGGTATTTCATTATGGTCTTTCATTTTAGCGTATTTATTTACCCCAATAGTCGAGTTGCTTTCTAATTTGTAAAAACCCGTATAAGATAACATCTGAAACTGTTTTTAAACTAAGCCTCATCATTCACAAATTTTATTTCAACCGATCCACTACAACCATTGAGGAACAAAGATTACAAATAACCTGAAAGCTTCCTGTAATTAATAATTGAATGGCTCTCTTTTGAAATTAATTCAGTATCGCCAGCATAAACAACAAAGGAGTTATTGATTTTTTCAGGAATATTTTTCCTGATGTAATTAAGCCCTTTAGTAAAACTATTGTGATAAGTTTCTGAAGATTTTATCTCAAAAACATCATAAGTAGAACCTTTCTTAAGCATGCAATCTACTTCATTTTGATGATTATCTCTATAGAAATAAAGATTTTCACCCAATCCATTGTTCCACCGATGCTTGACAAATTCGAGCATTACAAGATTTTCGAATAATGCCCCTCTTAAGGGGTCGCGACTAACTTGATTTTCATTTTCAATTCCAAGCAAATATGATGCAAGGCCAACATCAGTAAAGTAAAGCTTGGGTGATTTCGTCAATCGTTTGTTTATATTAGCAAAGAATGGTTCAACAAAAAAAACAATATATGAAGCCTGAAGAACGGAAATCCAATTTTGTATCGTAGGAATACTAACACCTACTTCATTCGAAAGATTATTCGCATTAAATAATTGAGCCACCCTACCTGCACATAAACGCATGAACTTTCTGAATAAGCGAAGGTCTTTGACATTAATCATTTGCCTGAGATCTCTTTCAATATATGTTTCAAAATAGGAACTATAATTGACTGTGGGATTTTGATTCTGGTCATAAATGGAGGGAAATAATCCCCTGTAAAGAATTTCGTCTGTAGAAAACTCCGGCTTATACTCTGACAATTCATTCAAGCTAAATGGCAGCAATTTCATAATAGCAGTTCTCCCGGATAAACTTTGTGTAATGTCCCTATGAACATTCAACTGATTACTGCCAGTAAAAATGAACTTTCCATTTTCCTTGCTATTATCCAATATTTCCTGAAAATAAGATAGTAGTTCAGGCATACGCTGAATTTCATCAAAGATGCCTCCTTTAGAATATTTTTTTAGAAAAGCCCTCGGATCAGCTGATGCAATTCTTCTATTATCAGGATTTTCAAAATTGACATATGGTAAATCCGGGAAGCACATTTTGGAAACAGTTGTTTTCCCTGATTGCCTAGGGCCCAATATCGTTATCGATTTGAATTCTTTGCTAATAGAAAACAAAGTTTTTTGGATATCCCGAATTACCATATTGTGCATTTCTAAGGTTCTACTTTACATTTGTACAAATATATAATTAATTAATCAATATACAACCCTGGATTGCATTCACATGGTTCAACTGTTTGTTTCTATTGATTGAAAAGGTTCCACCCATTTCAGTTGAAAAGGTACCACTTATCTTTCATAATAATTACTCGATTTAGTCGATTGTTTGAGATAAACTTCTTCTTCCCCAGAGGGGCAAGCCTCGAAAGGGTTTAATATAATATCTTAATCTAACTGATATCTATATAGTCTCGTGTAATAGGGATATTTTTTTTCTGGATAAAGGAAGTAAACAGCATTATTGTTAACTCCAATCTTAGTCATTCCTGGAAAGTCTGGTAAAGGAACTTCTTCTTGGATTTTACCAGTATTAATGTCCAGGTAAAACAATACCCATCCCCTTTCTTTTCTTTCCAAAAAGAATACTTGATCAGTACTCCCATCATAGAAAAAATCGATGTTCTTATAATGGATGCCGTGAATAATTTCCAAATCCTTATGGAAAGTAATTGGAATAGCATTTACAAATCCTCCAGCAGTATCATATACAAGTAATGAATCTTTGTATAGGTTAAGGATATTAATGTGATTCTTGGTAGGTATTATTGGGGCATTAATACTTCTATTCATTACTAAATGTTTATTCTTGTCACGTTCAACCATTGCCAGCCATATTTGCAATCCCCCACAACCACCAGCACCCATCAGGGCCGACATAACGCTAGCGCAATATCCGTATACATATTTATCCTCCTGTAGCATTTCCCCTGCAGTATCTCTGATACATGTCAGATATTTTGGTACAGAATCACTTTGAGAATAATAATATGTATGTAAGCATGATCGTAGGTTAACATGAGAGGGACATTCTGTGGTAATAACAATGGCTCTACAGCAATATTTTAGAGTATTAATCTACTTTACTCAGTGAAATGATTCAACTTATTGCTAAATAAAATCACTAACTTTACTGGTCCCACATAACAAAACCAAATATATTAAATGAAAAAAGCTTACCTATTCTTTTTCTTTTCTATAATCGGTTTTTTGTCAATCAATGGACAAATCTCTGTAAATGGAATAGTTCACGATTATGAATCTAAGAAACCTATTAAAAACGTACATGTTATTTTGTCGGGTAAAAATAAGGGTACAACTACTGATATTAATGGCAGATTCACACTTATAATAAATAATACTCCAGAACTATTATTCTTTAGTCATATTGGATTTGTGATTGAAAGCCACATTGTTAAATCCAATAATGTAGACGAAATTCTAATCTACCTAAAAGAAGAATCAATTGAAATTGGAGAAGCAGTTATTCAAGCGAATAAGATAGAAAAGATCACAGATGGGGATACTCTAAATGTGGTGGATTATCAAATATTGGGCGACAAAATGATAATTGTTGGAAATCCTTATAAACGCCGCGGTGATTTAAGAATATTCTTGGCAAATACAAATGGAGATACAATAAGCAGCAGAAAAATTGGTGAAGCTGGTCGAATGATAAAATATCCAGAAATAATGTCGCCCCAGCTCACATATACCTTTAAGGACTGTTTTGGACACATACAGTTCTTAACAAGAGACAAAGTATGGCAGATTGTAATTGACGATAATTGTATCTATCTACAAGATCCAAAAAGCTATGAATATTTTTTAAAATTCATGTTTCCAATGAGGTGTCATTCGAATGGTTCATT
>CAYXQX010000452.1:0-3892 GCA_964467485.1 uncultured Porphyromonadaceae bacterium
ATTTATTTGATTATGCCTTTCAGAATGAAGAAACATTTCCTGTTATTAAATTTAAGCTTGCTTACAGTAGTAGGTAATAGTCAGGAACGTCCAAAAATTGGATTAGTACTAAGTGGAGGCGGTGCAGGGGGATTGGCTCACATAGGTGTTCTTAAAGTGATAGAGAAGGCAGGAATTCCTATAGATTACATTGCAGGAACATCTATGGGTTCAATAATAGGGGCTTTATATGCTATTGGTTACAGCCCTGAAGAAATGGAATATATGGTTACCCAGAAAGACTGGGAAGCGTTAATGTCCGACCAGATTCCACGTGCATACATGTCCTTTGCAGCAAAGCTAGAACTGGAGAAATATTTCTATTCCTTTCCTATAAACAGATCAGGGATTCAATTACCTTCAGGCCTGGTGGAAGGTCATAGTATTACAAATATGCTGGCCGGATTAACACTGAGTGCATACAATGTTAGGGATTTCTCAAAACTACCTATTCCCTTCCTTTGCATTGGAACGGATATAGAAACAGGAGAAGAGGTAGTCCTTAACAGCGGGATTCTTCATGAGGCATTGAGAGCATCAATGGCCATCCCCACATATTTTACGCCGGTTGAGATTGATAACCGCCTTCTGGTTGATGGTGGGTTTATCAATAATTTCCCAGCTAATCATGCCCGTGAAATGGGGGCAGATTTCATCATTGGAATAGATGTTCAGCGTGAATTATTTAAGAAAGAAGAACTGAACACATTAGGTAATATCATGAAGCAAGCTTCTACCTTAACCAGGGAGGAGATGAATCGGAAAAATAGAGAGTTATGCGATATTCTCATCAAACCCAGAACACCGGAAGCTAATGTATTAAGCTTTGGTATCGCTGAAGATATTATTTTAAACGCGGAAAAAATCGCCTTGGAGCATTGGGAAACCCTTGAAGCTTTAGGCAAAAATCTGGCAGAATTCCCAAAACCGACAAAAGAAAAACTCATTCTGCCTCGCATCGACTCTGTATATATAAATGAAATCAGATATGAGGGACTAGAAAATATAACAGAAGAATATGTTTGGTCAAAGATAGATCTGCCCTTCCCAGCCTTTCTTACAGCCGACCAGTTATATGAAGGTTTACAAAGAGTATTTGGCACTAATCAATTTAAAAAAATCACCTATTCCCTAAGCTCCACAAATCATGGTAATGTTCTATTAATAAAAGCTATTGAAAAACATGAAGATCAAGCACGTGTTGGTTTACATTACGACAATCTATTCAATGCCAGCTTACTGCTCAATACTAATTTTAGAAATTTATGGAAGAAAGGTGACCTGTTAGGACTTGATCTAAGCCTGGGAGAGAACCCTCATTTCGCGGCATCCTATTACTTTCTTACTCACAAACGTCAAAATTTTGGTTTGGCTGCTGAATACAATAGATTGGTAGCATACGAGTACATTGAGGGAAGGAAAAAAAGTGAAAATAATTATAATGATGTGATTTTGGATTTTGCCACAACAACCAGTTTCAACAATGTTTTCTCCCTTTCTACAGGCATACAGGCAGAGCTGGCCACAATAGCCCCTAGCATAAATATTCTCGACCTTAGCTCCTTCAACTCCAAAATGATAAATGTATACATCCAACTTTACAAAGACAGTTTTAATAAAATGTCTTTCCCTACTAAAGGGGAAAAAGTTGAAATACTTGCCAAGCTGGTTAACAATTTTTCAGACCATCAGATATACCCATCATTTATTTTTAATTACAGGCATAACATCGCGTTTGAGCTGGGCCCACGCCTAAGTATGCATATTGGTGTAAGCGGAGGCTTGGCTCTGGGCGATTCTATCCCCTATCCTTACAGATCTTATATTGGAGGACTCGGATATTACCATAAATCCATTTTCCCATTTGTGGGAATGAATTACATGGAAAGAGCTGCCAACCATTCCCTTATAGTTAGAGCCGACTTCCAGTATAATATAAAAGGAAACCACTATGTCCTTTGGAGAAATAATACCGGCAAATCATTCAACAGCTTTCCGGAATTTAAAAATTTCTCATCCACTTTGTTTGGTACCGGCCTTACATATGGCTATAGTACACCATTTGGTCCAATAGAAGGTACTGTCATGATTTCAAACAACAACCGCAAACCACTTCTATTTATTAATATTGGATACTGGATTAAGTAAACGCTGGACATAACTCTTTTTCCTATATTTGCATCCGCTTTGGAAAAAAAAGAGCTCATATCGCTCTATAATCAACACCCGAATATTTCAAAAATTCGGGATTTCCTGCGTGGAGACAATTCAAACACGATGCACCTCAATGGGCTACTGGGCTCATCGCCAGCTTTATTGCTAGCATCTCTTGATTCGGATCACCACAACACCAGGCTCATACTTATGAACGACCGTGAGGATGCAGCATATCTTTACAATGATCTTTCGAATCTGTTAGGCAGCCAATATGTGTATTATTTCCCCTCAAGCTACAAAAGGGCTATCCGAATGCAGCAACTCGACAAAGATAATGTGATGCTGCGCACAGAAGTTCTCAATCGTTTGGCAAGCAGAAACCACAAAGCCCTTATTCTAACATACCCTGAAGCTGTTTTGGAACGGGTGGTATCAAAGAAAGAATTGAATGATAATACTCTCATCCTCAAAAAGGGAGAGGAAGTCAATCTTGATTTCACAGCTGAGCTCTTATATGAATATGGCTTCGAAAGAAACGATTTTGTATATGAGCCAGGACAATTTTCTATCAGAGGTGGAATAATTGATGTTTTTTCATTTTCTTCAGAAAACCCTTATCGTATTAGTTTTATTGGTGATGAAGTGGAATCTATCAGAAGTTTTGAGGTAGAATCCCAGCTATCCATTCGTAAACACGCTAGTATTACTATTGTCCCCAACTTAAATGAGAAACTCGATCAATCTGCCGTTCAAACAATTTTCGATTTTCTTCCTGCCGGATCTCAGCTATGGAGCAGAGATCTAGGCTTCTGCTTTAACCGTATAGAGCAGATTTTATCTGGCATAGAAGTAAGTGCGACCTCAGAGCTTAGGGCATTAACTGAAGCACCAACTACAGATGATGAAGAAATCCTGGATCCAGAGGTTTTCAAGAACAAACTTGTTCACCAAGAGGAGATACATGAGAAATTAGCTGACATACAGGTGATTGAATTTGGTCAAAACACCTTCTTCCCTTCAATTGAGAATTTCTTCTTTAATACAACACTCCAACCTCCAATAAATAAAAACTTCGATCTGCTGAAAGAAAAATTGAGGGAGAATCAGCAGGGTTTATACCAAAACCTGCTTTTTAGCGAGAGCCAGAAGCAATTAGATAGAATAGAATCAATTCTTAATCCTGATGAAGAAAATCAGGAAATAAAATTCAACAAGGTTCAAACAGCTCTTCATGAGGGCTTCTATGATCATGATCTCCGAATATCGTGCTTCACCGATCACCAGATCTTTGAACGATACCACAGGTTCAAACTTCGTCGATCTTACAGCAAGAAGGAGGCCATTAGTGTAAAGGAACTTACAGATCTTCATCCAGGAGATTATGTCGTTCATGTTGATCATGGTATAGGTCAATTTGGCGGCTTGGAAAAGGTTGAGATCAAAGGTCGTGAGCAAGAAGCCATAAAACTGGTATACAAAGATAGTGACACTCTCTTTGTGAGCATTCATTCTTTACACCGGATCTCGAAATATAAAGGTAAGGACGGAGGAGCACCCAAGGTCCACAAGCTTGGTTCAGGTGCCTGGCAAAAACTAAAAAATAAGACCAAAAGCCGGATTAAGGATATAGCTGCGGAACTAATAGTATTATACGCCAACAGAAAAGCGCAATTGGGATTCGCCTTTTCTCCAGATA
>CAYXQX010000453.1:0-3881 GCA_964467485.1 uncultured Porphyromonadaceae bacterium
GGAAATGCCTTGTATGAAGGAAGGTATCTGTTAGGAACAGCTATTGCCAGACCTCTTATAGCTAAGAAGCAGGTTGAGATTGCTATTAAGGAGGGTACTAAATATGTATCACATGGTGCTACCGGCAAAGGGAATGACCAGGTGAGGTTTGAATTTGCTTATTACGCTCTTTATCCTGATGTTGAAGTAATTGCTCCGTGGAAGGATCCTGAATTCATGGCTACCTTTAAAGGGAGAACAGATATGCTTGATTATGCAGAAAAGTATGATATTCCTGTTTCTGCAACTTTAAAGAAATCATATTCCGAGGATGACAACTTATTGCATATAAGTCATGAGGCCGGAATTCTGGAAGATCCTGCAGCAGCTTGTCCGGAAGAAGTATACTCAAAATCTAAATCTCCATATGATGCCCCGGATAAAAAAACTCAAATCAAGGTGATTTTTGAAAATGGCACGCCGGTTCAGATTGATAACCTGACTGATGGATTTTCTGTAACTGATCCTCTCGAATTATTTGAATACGCTAATAAGATAGCTGGAGAAAATGGTATAGGCCGACTTGATATGGTGGAAAACCGATACATCGGGATTAAATCAAGAGGAGTGTATGAAACTCCCGGTGGTTTTCTGTTATGGCAGGCACACAGGGATCTGGAGGGTATAGCCATGGATAAGGAGGTTATGCATCTCAGGGATATGCTGATTCCAAAATTCTCAGAATTGATATACAACGGGCTTTGGTTCTCACCAGAAATGGATTTCCTGATGGCAGCTTTTAATAAAAGTCAGGAGGCTATTACCGGGGAGGTGACGATGGATCTATATAAGGGAAATGCTTACCCCGTAGCTCGTTTCTCACCATACTCATTATACGACCAGGATCTATCATCAATGGAGATTGAAGGTGGCTTTGATGCTACTGACACAAAAGGATTTATCAATATTAACGCTATTAGACTAAAGGCTCACCACGTTGTTTTAGGACGTAAATACCCATATGAGTGGCGACCTGCAGTTGTACCAGACTAATCTAATTGACAACTTATGAAACTTTGGGAAAAGGGATACTCTCCCGATAAAACAATAGAATTGTTTACCGTTGGCAAAGATCCTTTTTTGGATTTGGACCTCCTGCCTTTTGATCTTGATGGAAGTATAGCTCATGCTTTGGTCCTGGAAGAGGCTAAGGTACTGACAACCATTGAGAAGGACTTGATAATTAATGAACTTGAAAATATTCGGGAATTATATAAATCAGGAGATTTTAAAATTGAAACCTCGGACGAAGATTGTCATACAGCTATTGAAAACCATCTGACGAAGAAGCTTGGCGATGCAGGCAAGAAGATACACACGGCCAGGAGTAGAAATGATCAGGTTCTCACGGCAGTACGACTTTATCAAAAAGACAGGCTTATTAAAATTAAGCTTAAAGTCTCAGATCTTTACTCAACATTCCTGAAGTTTTCGGAGGAATATACCGACGTACCAATGCCTGGATTCACCCATACACGAAAGGCTATGCCTTATACCGTGGGTAAGTGGATACAGGCCTTCGCTGATTCAATAGAGGATGATCTGGGACTCCTGGAGTCTGTGATTGAAATGGTTGACCAAAACCCTCTTGGTACCGGTGCTGGTTTTGATGTGCCTTTTCCTCTCGATAGGGAAATTTCAACTAAAAAACTTGGTTTCAAAAAAACTATGAGTAGCGCATTATATGCTCAGAATAGTCGTGGGAAAATTGAGAGTGCAGTATTGTTCGCATGTAGTAATATCCTCACAAGCCTCAATCGGTGGGCATCGGATATCATTCTTTTTGCAATGCCTGATTTTAAGTTCTTTACGCTTGATGATGGTCTAACTACAGGTTCATCAATAATGCCTCATAAAAAGAATCCTGATGTATTAGAGTTGATTCGCTCCTCCGTACATCAGCTCGTTGCTTATCAGAATCAAGTACAGAATACAAGTCTGAATTTGATATCAGGATATAATAGGGATATTCAATTAACTAAAGAACCATTAATAAATGGATTGAAAACAACTAGTGATTGCCTTGAAGTTGCCAATATTGTTATGAAAGGGCTTAAAGTGAATAAGGATAATCTGGAAAATGCGATGTCTGATGAACTATTTAGCGTTCAAAAAGTTTATGAATTGGTGCAACGAGGAGTACCTTTCCGTGAAGCATATAAGATACTCGCAGATTTGATGATGAAAGAAAAGTAATTGCTTATTACTCACTGCTTATTGTTCATTGCTAAAGGTAAATTCTATAATTTTGCAGAGCCCTTAATCGCAATTAATATGAAGCTGAATTATCTTTTGCTTATTTCCATGCTTGTACTTACCGCTTGTTCTCAGCCAGAGGAAAAATCAGGATATCCAATCCAGGCTATTTCATTTGAGAAGGTAAAACTTGAAGATAATTTCTGGTCGAAGAAAATTCAAACGAATAGGGACGTGACTATTCCCTTTGCGCTCAAGAAGATTTCTGAAACGGGTAGAATGGATAACTTCCTGAAAGCCTCTGGAAGAATGGAAGGAGCCCATGAGGGGAAAAGGTATAATGATACTGATGTGTTTAAAGTTTTGGAAGGCCTTGCTTATTCTCTGCAGGGCAATCCTGATGAAGATCTTGAGAATTATGCAGATTCTCTAATTCATGAGATTGCGCTGGCACAGGAAGATGATGGTTACCTTTTTTCAGGAAGAACTATAGATCCTGATAATCCCCCTATTGGAAGCGGAAAGGAGAGATGGAGCCAAATGAACAGCAGTCATGAGTTATATAATTCGGGGCACATGTATGAGGCTGCAATTGCCTATTTCAAGGCTACTGGTAAGCGTGAATTCCTGGATGTGGCCATTAAGAATGCTGATTTTTTATGTGAAACATTCGGCCCTGAAAAATTGCAGGGAATACCCGGACATCAGGAAATAGAATTAGCCTTGGTAAAATTGTATGATATTACAAAAAAGGAGAAATATTTGAACCTTGGAAAGTTCTTTTTAGATCAGCGAGGCAAAGGATTCATCAGTCCACCTTTTCCTGATTCTTCGCCTTTCAGGATATATGACGACCCTGTTTATCTTCAGGATCATAAACCTGTTGTAGAGCAGACTGAAGCATGCGGCCATGCTGTTAGGGCAACCTATATGTACACTGGTATGGCTGATATAGCAGCTCTTACCGGTGAGCTTGATTATCAGAATGCTATTTCAAGCATTTGGACGGATGTTGTTAGTTCTAAAATTTATCTCACAGGTGGAGTTGGATCAAGGCACACTACAGAAGCATTTGGTGATGAATATGAATTACCTAATAAAGAGGCTTATACAGAGACTTGTGCTTCGATAGGCAACATCTTTTGGAATTTCAGAATGTTTCTTAATTCAGGAGGTGCCCAGTTTCAGGATATTCTTGAAAAGACTCTCTATAATGGGATGCTGAGTGGAGTGTCATTATCAGGAGATAGGTTCTTTTATCAAAACCCCTTGGAATCGGATGGGGGCTATACAAGAAGTCCATGGTTTGAAGTATCTTGCTGTCCAGGAAATATTGTGAGATTTCTACCAAGCCTGTCAGGATATATTTATGCTGTTAACGACTCAGAACTAATTGTTAGTCAGTATATTTCTAGTTCAACATCTATTATTGTCGATAATAATAAACTTGATGTTAAAATGGTTTCAGGTTTTCCTTGGGATGGGAAAGTCAATTTGCAAATTGTACCTAAAAAGAAAACACCTATCAGCCTTAGATTAAGGATCCCAGGCTGGTTTGAAGGATTTGCACACCCAACGAGTTTATACTCTTTTACGGCTTTTAGTAATACTCCTTTCAGTATCAAGCTAAACGGAGAAGATCTTGA
>CAYXQX010000454.1:0-3876 GCA_964467485.1 uncultured Porphyromonadaceae bacterium
CTGTAAACCTCATCACAGAATATCCAGGCCCCCACTCTATTAGCCAGATCAACTATACGGTCCATCTCATTAGGGGTAAGGACATAGCCTGTTGGATTATTTGGATTACAGACTACTATCATCTTTGTTTTGTTGGAGATCAGGCTTTCCAATCTGTCCAGATCAGGAGCCCAGTCATGCCTTTCTTTGAGATGAAATGCCTTTGGAATAGCACCTAACTCTTCTACTACTCCCCATATCTGCATATAATTAGGTAGCATCATCACTACTTCATCTCCCTGGTTAAGCAAGGTGTGGCAAGCAACATAATTAGCTTCAGATGAGCCATTACATATCAAAATATTTTCAAAGTCTGATCCCTTGTATAAACCGGCAATTTTTTCTCTTAAAGGAATAGATCCATTGGTCTGCCCATAACCAAGCACTTCATTACTAAGCTCTTCTTGTTGCTCCTTTGACAAAAGTTCAGAAATGGTATAAGGATGAAAACCACTTTCGGTTAGATTAAAACGAACAGCATTCTCGTGTATAGACTGAATTCGTTCCAAATCAAATGTCCTGATATTCATTGGATTTCTATTTTTGTGGGTCGAAGAAAATACCGCTTAAATTTGATCTCTTACCCCGAATTTTATTTATCCTGAATTTAACAGATTTATTGTAATTGAAAATCAAATACTTTCCTCCTTTAAAATCACTAATCTTTTTGACCGGAGAAATCAGTGTGAGGGTTTCCGCATCAAACATTTCCACAGCCTGACTAATCCCTTCATCCTCCCAGTCGAGGAAGTACAATGCTATTTGATAGTTCCTTGTACGATTTAAATGCGCAGTAAAAGTCATTGTCTCACCGGTATTGAACACTGCTGAAGCTGTTCTGACCAACTCATTTTCCTCAGAAGAAGCCAGTGCTCTCGGATCTGTAGTACTTTCATCCCATAGAACATATCCGGGAGTATTATTTTTTGTCTTAGGAAATGCCCTAAAATAGCTTATTGAATCGACATAGTCTGGAAGTGCCTGTTCATCAGCACCATCCCCCCAGTAATTACACAATACATAACCATTCTTCCCATATTTACCTCCCCAGTCACCTTTTGTTTTCGCATCAATGCCAATATAGTCAGACAGAAATTGGAAATGGGGCTCTACATAAAAGGAAGTATTACCCTCATATTGATATCTGATTTCATATTCCCCTGCCTCCACATCGTCGAAGTAAATATATTCATCATCAGTTGATGATCCACCAAGGCCTTTTACCTTGTGAAATTCGCCATTCCAGGCTAATTCACCATTTACTGAAATACTTTTAATCACTATTTCTGATCTTGGAATACCTATACGTCCTTTTGTTCCGGCAGGTGCTGATACATGAAATCTTCCATCAATTAAATCAAAAAATATCCTGATGTTGCCATATGGCGTAGGTGTCTCACCCTTAATCCATTCAAGCCTTTTTCCCGGATGAGGAATAATTTCCCATGACTTAAAGCCCGGAGAAGATGGTTTAATACCTAACACTTCTTCGTTCAACCATTTGACTGGCCCGGCGCCCCAGGGATGACACAAACTAACTATTCCTGATTGGGAATTTGGGACTGGATCATTGGGCTGTAGAAAATCGTTCCATGAGGGTCGAAAAACTTCGTATGGCGTTGTTGCTCCTTGTTCTATCATACCTCCCCAAATGTCTTTAACAGAACTCATTGCATCATCATGCTTATTTATTTTGGATAAAGCTTGAATAACAAAATACTGATTAAATGGCGATAATGAGAGTCTGTTCTCCCTATTGACAAGAACATTGATATATATACTATCTATCTCTCTATCTGACAACTGCTTAGTATTAATAGCATCCACAGCAGAGTGCAAACCATAGTCCTTCAACCAGTTTTTTTCAGTTCTCATTTCTGCCATTTTACGGCGTGCCCACCAGGAGTATTTTGATTCCAGATCTGCCCGTCCGATCTTTTTCATCACCTCTGCAAATTCCAACCAAGCCCTGATAGTTAGCATTCGATAAGCCCTCTGAGCTTCAGGAGCAGGTTTAAACCAGAGTTCAAAACCGGCTGTTAGTCGTTCATCCCAGCCATAAAACCCGAGATTAGGATCCTTACCAAACTCAATGTATGCATCATCAAGTTTATTTCCGGCATTATTAAGGTACTTCTCAAGAGTTTCTTTATCGCCTGTATAGTGATAATAATCTAAAAGGCTAAGTACCCAATAGAGAGAATAACTCCTGATACCATTATCCTGATGAGCCGTATTATCCAGGTTTTTCTTAATAAAATCATAATTAGCAAAAGCCACCAGAGATGCTGCCTGTATTGGATGTGCATCTCCTGTCCATGACATTCGATCACCGCGGTCCATTATTATTGCGCCGAAGTAATCCTTGCACATCGATGCTCTCACCGAATAGGCCGACATATACCATATTTTGGTAAGCATCTGGTCGCTGCAGCTAAAACTTCCTTTATAATTTACTGGTTTAACCTGGTTAATCGCTCTAACATCGGTTATATGCCAATCTTTCGTATGAGTATTCACATGTATCCAGGCAAATCGTACTCCATCATACAACTCATCATTTAACTCAAGTCGATACGTATCACCGTGACGGATAGGTTCACTTGTCTTATTAACTCCGGGCTGATTATATTCGCTTATACTCATCTCAACTCCACCTGGACAATCATGACTATCAAACTCTATCCATGCCGGCATTTCAAGTCCAAAATCTATCCTGATTGCCCCCTTACCTTTCACGGTGATATATGGCTGGTTTCCTGTAAGAGAATTAAGTCCTTCGAAAGAAGTTGGTGACTCAGTATCAACCTTCTGCGGCTTAATAACAAACACTTCAAGACCGTCTTCAGCCTTGGGATCCGGCCAACGATATGAGACAAGAGGATCGGGAGATTCATTTACCACTTCGCCTGAGAAATCACCCCTACTAAGATAAGGGTATGCTTGTATCAAAGGAGATCTTCCCATAACAGATTCCTCGGGTAAGTCGCCATCCAAACTTTTAATTGTCACTTCAAAAAAGCTTAGAGCAGCAATCCCATTCCTTCCGTACAATATATTCTTCTCATTCCAATTTTTCCCATCCAGATAACTGATTGTTTTCGCATCCGACCTATCATTTAACTTTAATAGTATCATGTTCCCCCAAAGAGATCCAGAGCTAATCATAGAATTATCACCATCCAGATAAAACTCACTTATCAGATCACCATGCCAGTCCATTGGCTGATCAAAAATAATTGCTACTTCGTTCCTTCTCTGACTGGTAAAATAAGCCTTTAACAGGTTCGGTGGTGTGATAGCCTTTCCATAATTGATCCCATAATTATCCCTCTCTATAAGAGGAAGAATAAGGTCGGCCATTTCAGCATATCCCTCAGGCGGGAAATGGCATCCCCCACCAGGTCTTATACCCAGGGTTGACATAATACTCAGGTTTGAATATTTTGAAGGGAGCGTACGCTGCACATCCCTCAGCCTGTCGCCAGATCCATTCTTACCCATACTACAAGCATCAGGCCATATCTGAAACATATAATATTGCTGAATATTTGGAAAATCCTCTTTCCAGGAAGCCGACATATCCACAAAATACTGCTGATAAGTTTCCCATCCATACCCATCATCCGGACCGGCAGCTCCCTGATCATTCTCACCCTGATGCCAGATCACCCCTCTGATACCATGGCTCAGTCTGGCTGCAGCGACCCTCCTGAGCATGCGTCCATAAATGGTTTTTGGGTCCTCCGGTTGAAGAGGATTTTTCTGATGTTGATCTATTCTCGAACCACCAACTGCACCATTAATAATGCAAACTGGCATTTTATGCCTCATTAC
>CAYXQX010000455.1:0-3854 GCA_964467485.1 uncultured Porphyromonadaceae bacterium
CAAAACAAAACGAGAGTAATCGCTCTCGCTCTCACTCTCGCTCTGTTTTGTGGGGCCCTCTGATTATGAGTAAGCAATTGTGATTTCCAAAGGTTTACACAGATTTGTATCTATTTACACCAGTTTAAGTTACTTCACATTAAAAGTAAAATATTAATAAAACTTTAAGAAATTTTCATTATTTTAGGGATTAATTTTTTGCTCAGCAAAAGGAGTCATCGTACTCTAATATTTATCATACTCTAATATTTACAAATAAATTTGAGTATATATAGGAGGATTTCATGGTATAAATATCATAATTGCTAAATGCTGTTTTAATAACTTAGTTACTAAAAGTGTAGAAAATTATTTTCTAATGAAAACGCTTACGCTCATAATCTTCTTCTGTGTAATGTCCACATACGGATGGTCACAAAATGACACACTAATTCAAGTAGTAAAAAATCATCCCATCATTGGAATTGGTGGTGCGGAAGTAATCTCCTGCGGCGAACAAACTTATATTGTTAGCGTAGGATTTGTTGAAAATAAAGGACAATCAAGGTCCAGTTTAGAGAGAATTGGCAAAATAAAAGCAGAAAAAGAAGTGACAATTCTTGTAAACGGATCAGATTTTACATCATCGGCCATGGCGATAATAGAAGAAGTTGTGACTACAAAAAACGGGGTACAAACTGTTGAACAGCAAACAAGCTATTTCGAGAATATCAAGGAAAACAGTGAAGGCTATATACATTCAATGAAGAAGCTCGAAAGCTGGAAATCAGAAGACAAATCAATGTTTTATTTCGCAATATATACACCCATTAGTTTTAATTAAAGATTTTAAAATGAAAAAGTTACTATTATTATTGGCACTATTGCCTGCGCTGATTGTCAATGCGCAAAACCCGGGAGACTTAACCAATACTGAAGCCGTTGCAGAGTCACAGGATGTTACCGTAGAGATATTGGATTTTCCTGAAGACAAATTATATGAATCAATATCTGGCTCTTTATCCAGAAAAGGGAAAAGCCTTGATATGATTAACGGTGACGGATCAATTTATGTAATTGCATCTGCTACCACGACACGCCCAAGTAATATGCCAGGATTTATTCTTTCCCGAAATGTGGCTTACTCCATTGCAGAGATGACTGCAAAAATGAACCTTTTAAGGATGGCTGGTGAACAAATCACATCCGGCAGGGGATTTGAGATGATTGAAGACAATATTATCGGAGAAGATCCTGACGTGAAGAAAAAAGCCAACATGCTTAAAAAAGCTAAAATGGTAATGGATAAATCGCTCGATAAAGCACTGTCGGCATTAGGAATGTCTGAAGAAGAAATTGCAAAACTCAACGAATCAAAGAAAAAGGCGGTATTCGAGCAACGTTATAACGAGTCAATTCGCTCATTCGTTTCCGGCATGGTAAAAGGTTGTTCCGTAGTTAGGATTTGTGAAGGAGAGGTAGGTAGCAACGACTACCAGGTTTCTGTTTGCATGAAATATTCACCGGAGTTTCAATCTCTTGCAGCAATGATTAAGAACCGAAATGCAGCACCTGCCAGTGCCGGATCTGCAAAAAAATCGCTTGCTAAAATCATGGCTATGAGCAATGATCAATTGGTCGGCAGAATGGGATCATACATCACTTTCGACCATAAAGGAGATATGGTAGTTTACGGATTTGGTCAGACTGAAGTTGTAGCAACCGGATCAAGGGCTTCTGCAGCATTTTCAAGGGCCTACAGTAAAGCACGTTTATCGGCAGTGAATAATATCAAAAATTTCGTTGCTGAAGACATGATCGCTTCCGAAGTAAGTGAGACAAGCGAAAAATTCCAGGAATTTGCTGACGGAACGAACTCATACTTTTCACAGCAAAAATGGTCGCAGGCAGTTGAATCAAAAGCCACTACGCTAAATCTTCCTACAACAATGGTTAAAAAATGGAAGGGCGTCCATCCTGTTTCAAAACAAAATGTTGCAGGAGTTGTAGTAATGTGGTCTCCAACAATTGCCAATAATGCAGATGCCTTGAAAGACACATTCAAGGATCCGGGAAATTCAGGTAATTCAAAAGCACCAGCAGCTAAACCAAAAACCAAAAAAAGCACTTATACCATAACCGGTGAAGAAGAAGATATTTAATCTTACTTTTATATTACTTATGATTAACTGCCTGTATTCCTATGGGCAGTTATCATATTATTACAATGGAGCAAATTATGAACTGACTCAAAAGAAGAGGACCTTATATGCCCTGGTCTCTTTTGACGACCGGCATTCATCTTCCCGGAATATGGGTATATCTAGTTCACAATCGCGTCTTAAATCTGCTGAGTTAATGGGTTTGTATCTATCCTTTATCGATGCCTACGCTTTAGAACAGCAAAACAGTGAGATTTTTACTCTTTTTGTACAGTATTACGGGAAAGGGTTCAAAGCAAATATCTCAGATATTAAAAGCAGACGGCTTGGTTCATCTGATAAAGTATTGATGGAGTTTAGCTGCCCGATTAGCAATTACCATATCTCTGAGGTCAGCTCATCAACCTATCCCACTGCGGCAGAATTGAGCCGACAACACTATATTCAGAAGAAAACTCCCGAGGCTGCTGAAATTTTATTAAAATATGGAAAGATAAATCCTTCTGAATACCTTTTAATGATCTCAGGAATGCTTTCTCGAACGTATGCATCATTACCTGTGATTGCGAAGGTATATGATTATCACCCAGGAAACATTTTTGAAACATCGCTTTTTTATCCCGAAAACATAACCCCTTCAATCTCCCTGGAAATAAAAGCTGAAAATGAAGCAGCCGAACCATTAGTAAAAAGGTTGCTACTCATTGATTTAATTACTACAGGACCCGGAAAGAAAGAAAAAGAAGTGGCTTATGATGAATTCCTTTCGATTCTGGACCCACAGAATATGCTTTGGGACAATATCCTTGTTTTTGCTGCTAAATACAGGAATTCTGATTCGAGATCTAATGACCTGTTTGAAGCCATACAACGGTACCCGGGCGCATTAAACATGCAATTGTTCAACGGAATAAATAGTGATCTTTATAACCAGGCAATCAAACAGTTCAATAATAATCAACTAGATAGTGCCCTAATCTCACTTCAGGAATCTGTCAACTTTAATGGTCTTACAAAAGAAAAAACTGGCCTGGCTGTTGCATTATATAGATTGCTGGAAGACTATGAGCATTGCCTGTTACTTTCAACTTTTCATGCTTTTACTGGAATTGATACAAAATACCTTCCCGGTAATCTTTATATCTCTTTGAAGAACCTGGGATTTAAACATACAGACAAATTAAAAACCCATTTATTAACAGATATCCAGTGCGATGCATGGTCGATGAATATCATAAAAAACAATTAAGACGTGAAGAATATAATATTGATCTTACTGGCCATTTCAATTATTACCCCAATTTATAGTCAGATAAATGTACCATCTGATGTGGAGACGACAGATATTGAAGGTGAAAAACTTATCGCCGGTGAAGGGGAAAAAAAAGTAATCACCTCGGCCTATGGTGAAAGCCCGGAAAAAGCTTTGGAAAATGCGCTAAGAAATGCTGTTGAAGAGGCTGTTGGCGCACTGTTGTCGAGCGAAACCATCATTGAAAATGATGAGATTGTTAAGGATGAGGTCCTTTCATATAGCAAAGGGTTTATAAAAACATATAAAAAACTATCCGAAGAGAAAGATGATGGAGATTATAAAGTTTCGGTTGTGGCAATCATTACTCAAAAACAACTTATCGAAAAACTGGAAGCAACCGGAGTGAAGGTTGAATATCAGACATCTGGGATGTTTGCACAATTGCAGGCCTGGGATAA
>CAYXQX010000456.1:0-3835 GCA_964467485.1 uncultured Porphyromonadaceae bacterium
AAATTGGTAAGATGGAATTTGGATTTGATAAAAACACAGGCTCACTTCTGGTTTTCAGATATATCGCTAATTCTTACGACTATCTTGATAAAACCGCTGCTCCATGCTCACTCTGGGAAGTTCAATTGGCTAATGATTCGGAGATTGAAACAATTGATATGACAGCTTCCTCAAAGTTTAATTTTTCAAAGCGTAATAACTCATTAGTTTTAACCTGGAAGAATATTTCAGGGATAAAGAACAAAGATTTTAGAATCCAAGCTGTTGTTACACTTGATAAAGATAAAGCTTTATCGTCGTGGAAGATATCAGTTAATGGCACTGAAGGTGAAACATTAAACAGAGTTATATTCCCAAAAATAGCAGGCATAAAAGACCTGGGTGACGAATATCTGGCTGTACCTAAATGGCAGGGTAGCTTAGTTAAAAATCCAAGAAGCATACTTTCAAAAAGCAAAAGCAAGATAAAAAAATATGATTATAGTTATCCAGGGCCTCTTTCCTTACAATGTGTTACATTATATGATTCAAAAGTATGTGGATTTTACGCCTCCTGCAATGATTCGCTGGCTTATAGGAAAGATTTTTCATTTACTCTTGATACAAAAAATAACCTGACCTATCAGATGAATAACTATCCAGCTCTTGATCCTGAACTGGATTCTTATACTCCTCCCTATGAGGCAGTAATCGGATCATTCAAGGGAGATTGGATTACAGCTGCAAAGCAATATCGGGAATGGGGTTCAAAACAAAGATGGAGCAAGGGAAGCAGGTTAAAGAACAAGTTAGTTTCACCATGGTTAGAAGAGACCGCTGTATGGGTCTGGAATAGGGGTAGATCAAGTAATGTGCTTATACCTGCAGCTGACCTTAGACAAAGGCTGGGCCTCCCTGTAAATGTATTCTGGCATTGGTGGCACGGATGTTTATACGATGATGGATTCCCTGAATATGTTCCGCCCAGAGAAGGAAAAGAATCTTTCGTAAAAGCTATGAAGATTGCAAATGATAAAGGTGTAAGAGCAATAGTTTATATGAATTCCTACCAGTGGGGAGATGCAACAGAAAGCTGGAAAAATGAAAATGCCTCGTTGTATGCAGTAAAAGATATTAATGGTAATCTAAGGTCACACGTGTTTAATATATTTACCGGCAAATCATTAACTAATATGTGTATGGCAACACAATTCTGGAAAGATAAATATTCCTCATTAAGTGATAGCTGTGTTAATACATACCATACAAACGGGATTTATATGGATCAAGCATGTCTAAACAAATTATGCTACGACCCAACCCACGAACATAGTATTGGAGGCGGTAATTACTGGGTTGAAAATTTTGCTATACTCACAGATATGATCCGCTCAAAGATCCCTCAGAATAATCCTATCGCTCTTGCAGGTGAGGGTTGTGGCGAAGCCTGGATTCCCTATCTTGATGCAATGCTTACCCTGCAGGTTAGCAGAGAAAGGTATGCGGGAGTAGGACCAGTGGAAACTATTCCATTTTTTCAGGCTGTCTATCACGAATATGCGATTACCTATGGGAGCTATTCATCTCTTATTGTTCCGCCGTATGATGAACTGTGGCCAAAAGAATTTGCACCTAAAGAGCCATTGAAGCTTTTAGACAAAAGTTTTAATAAACAGTTCCTAATGGAACAAGCCAGATCATTTGTTTGGGGTATGCAACCTACAATTTCAAATTATCAAGGTTTTTTAGCTTCCGAAAGAAAGGAAGAGATTGATTATTTAATGAATCTGGCAAGGGTAAGGTATCGCGGATTAAAATATTTATTATATTGAAAATTCTTACGATCACCTGATATTGAAATACCTGAAGAAGAATTACAGATTTCCAGATTATCGATTTATGCGGGTAAAAGGGGAGAAAGTGTTACAACTTTTCAAAAAAGAGCCCCTTTAATTTATTCAGGAACCTGGAGATCTGATGATAATAATGTTGGAATAGCACTGGCAAGTATTAGTGAGGATCCATACACTGTTAATTTCAGTTTCGATGCTAATGATTATGACCTGCCATCATCAGGAGAGATTTATATTATTGATAATGAAGGTAGAAGAAAACTATACGAGTACTCTGATGAGGAAGTAAAGGTAAATTTTATACTTCCTCCAAAAGGTTTGTGTATTGTGGAAATAGCAACAAACTAATAACAAATATTAATTACATCATTTATGATAAGTGATAACCAAATAAGAGTTACAAAAGATTCCTCGGGGCTGTACCCTTGGGTGGTTCTTTAACTTATAAGATATAATAGATATGAATTATTAATATTAACATTACAAATGTTAAATGTTTAATGTAATGAGACTCCTTTCAAATTTATTTTGCAAAACAGTTAGCTATGAAAAATACCTTTTTTTCTCAGTTGTCTTTTTAAGTTTCAATTTTCCTTTGCTAGCTCAACCATTAGGACATACCTGTGCAGAAGTAAAAATATATGCCGGTATTCCAACACTGTTCGTTGATAAAAAGCCCTATCCTCCCTATGCATATATGTCATATTTGGGCGAAGAAAAATATTACAAAGAGGCAGCAGCTGCTGGCATACATCTTTACAGTTTTCCAGCCTATCTGGGAGACAGAGGTATAAATTCAACTTCAGGTATCGGCCCTTTCAGATCACCTATATGGACAGGAGAAAATAAATACGATTTTTCCGGCTTGATCAAAGACTTTGAAAAAATCCTCAAAGCGGACTCACAAGCGAAAGTGATTATCCGGTTTCATTTAGATCCCCCGTTATGGTGGGAAAAACTAAATCCAGACGGTGCTTGTCAATTGCCGGATGGCAGTACTTTTCGTCATTCTTTTTTTTCAGAGACATGGCAAAAAGAATCTGGCAGTGTTTTAAAAGAATGTATTGAATGGCTATTAAACTCGACTTATTCAGAGCATCTGATAGGAATCCATGTTGCGGGTGGATCTACTGAGGAATGGTTTTACCACTTTAAACAATTTTTTTATGATGAAAACCCTGCTCGTAATCAGGCATTTGAACAATGGCTGAGAAACAATTACAAGGACAATGTTTTTGCTTTGCAAAAAGCATGGAATAACAAAAACATTACATTCATTACTGCACAATTAGCAGATATAAGTGGTAAAGAAAAAAAGGAAGAATGGATTGATAAAGAAAAGGAACAAAATGTTATAGATACATACCGGTTTCATTCTGAAAACATTGTCGATAAAATAGCTTATTTCTGTAAGATTGTTAAAGAAACCAGTAATGGCTGTTTGCTTACAGGTGCATTTTATGGATATCAATATTATGTTACCGATCCCAGACGTGGCCATGGGGCTTTGAGTAAATTGTTAAATTGCCCTGATCTGGATTATCTTTCAAGCCCTAATGTTTACCATCGTGTAATAGGCGAAGATTGGCCACCAATGGCAGCAATTGAATCTGTGAAAATTCATGGAAAGTTATGGCTTGCTGAAAATGATACCCGTACCTGCCGAACTACTCTATTAAAGGACATGGCACCTGAAGTCTGTCCTCCGGGTCAGTATGAAAGCGGAGTATGGCTTGGACCTCAGGATATGGAAACTTCAGTCTCTTTTTTATGGAAAAATTTGGGACGTATGCTGACCAAAGGGTATGGAGGGTGGTGGTTCGATATGTGGGGCGGCTGGTTTAGTGATCCCGAATTATTAGCGGTATTGGAAAAAACTCAACAATATTATATTAAGTATCCTTCATTTGAGGAAAAAAAGATGCAATCACAGATATGCGTATTTATTGATGAAGAGCTTTGTTTTTGGGATGCAAGCTATGGAAGACTTACGGAAAACATAT
>CAYXQX010000457.1:0-3833 GCA_964467485.1 uncultured Porphyromonadaceae bacterium
CCCGTGGCAATATAGAAAGGAGCAAAAAACATTATTAATATTAAAAGTTTTATCGTATACGTTTGTTTATAAATATTTCTGACGTATATAATTGCAATGGCAATGGCTGCCACAGCGGGAATAGAACACTGCAATACTGACAATACACCCAGCCCGGAAAAAATACTCATAGTCAATGCCATTACCGAAAACGGTATCAATAAAACAATAGAGAGTTCCTCTCCTTTATTGTACTCACTTTTAAAAAAGAATTTAGAAGTCATATAAATCCAGAATAAGACGGTAAATGATATCAACACCGAATCAAACCACATTGGACGAGCGAACCAACCATTATAATAAGGAGTTATAAGACCGAATAGGGAAGTATCGATCACAAAATACATCAAAAGAGAAAGGCCGGAAAGGCATATTATCGAAATCCAGTGGTGAGTTTTATTAATGATAATGAAAAACAAAGAAACGAATACTGTTGATATGCATATGTACTTTATTGCTTCCCAATTGATATTAATCAAAGCGGCAGGAGAATGACTGGAAGAGGACATTAACAACTGAAGGGAAGAAATTACATTCAACACATATGGTTTATTGTAAATTGCTATAAACGATGCCCAGCAAATTACAAATGGTGCGAGGACATAACATAAATCATGAAAAGAAAATGATAAACTATTCAGCTTCAGTTTTCTCGAAAAGATAAAAAGGAGAATCGGAGATACAGCTATAACGCTTAAGTGAAGTAAACTTAAACTCATAAACCAGAGGCATAGGCCGGATAATAAATATAAAGTCCTCTTCACAGAGGTTTTTTTTACATATAGGCCGAGCAAAAAGAATGACAGGTAAAGGGTAACGAATAAATGAGGGTAGGTCTGGTAATATAGATTGGAGATCATTCCTATCGGGTCAAGACCGGTGAAGGCAAACAATGAAAACACAAGGGGTTGATACCAATACTGTTTATCAAATCTATGTATTGCTATACTCAGTAACAGTAATGAAAAGATCGTAAGAAAATATTGAAGTTTTCTGAATCCGAGCAATGTAATATCCGGACAGGCACGAAAGATCAGACTGTTTGTTAGCGTGTAATGTGTAAGTGCACCCGTAATTTTATCTTTCAGGAAATGGTCGCCAGCAGCCAGACGCCAACTTTCAGTCATGTGGTAGCCTTCATCGATAAAATTAAACCCGTAATGGAGTTTTTGCCATCCAAAATAAGCTGATGCTATAAAAATGGACAAGCTAATTATGAAAATGATAAATTGATTCAACGATATCTTTTTTAACGTTTCCATATTGGCACCACATGTTGATAAATGAAAATTTTATTAGAGGCACATACTTTTCGCATATCCAATATCAGTGAATTTGTTTAAAAGTCAAGTCAATGTAACAATTTCTCATTGCATTTCGTTTACTTGTTTAGTATTGATCCTTCTAATCATAAGCTTGTATTAAAAAAGTTTCTTAAAATGAGGTATTCGAATGAGTATTTCTGTTGTTATCCCAGTTTATAACAGTGCTCCTATATTGCCTGAACTTGTCGATCGACTCGAAGCAGTCTTGGAAACATTGTGTGACAACTATGAATTGGTTCTGGTTAATGATGGAAGCTCAGACGATAGTTGGAAAGTAATTTGTAAATTAGCTGAAAATTATAAATGGATTCGTGGAATCAACTTGATGCGCAATTATGGCCAACATAATGCTTTGTTATGTGGAATACGAGCAGCTCGTTTTGAAATTACAGTAACCATGGATGATGATCTTCAAAATCCACCGGAAGAAATACCAAAATTATTAGATAAGCTTAACGAAGGATATGACGTGGTATATGGTACTCCCGAAAGGGAGCAGCACGGTTTTTTGCGCGATATAGCGTCTCAGGTAACTAAGATATCGTTAAAAACCGCCATGGGAATCGATACGGCCAAAATGGTAAGCGCCTTTAGAGCATTTCGGGCCAATGCAAAGGATGCTTTTGCTTTATTTCAAGGACCATTCGTATCAATTGATGTTTTATTGACATGGGGAACTTCAAGTTTTTCTTCCGTTATTGTGCGACATGATTCTCGTCAGACGCTGGTTTCAAACTATACGTTCAGAAAATTGATAATACATGCATTTAATATGATGACTGGTTTCAGCACGATACCCCTTCAACTTGCCAGCTTGCTTGGTATTTTCGTAACTGTTTTCGGATTGTCATTGTTTTTATTTGTTCTGACCAATTATTTTATCCGTGGAAGCGTTGTTCCTGGTTTTGCTTTCCTTGCTTCGATGATATGTGTTTTTTCTGGAACGCAACTGCTTGTTTTGGGTGTTTTTGGTGAATATCTTGCGAGAATACATTTTCGTACTATGGAAAAGCCGTCATATGTGGAAAAATACGATACTAAAATTGGGCTTGATGAGGATGAAGATAATTAAATGACAGAGACAATCAACTTGGAGCACATCCGCAATCACTGGACAACGCAGGCACAAAAATACGGGCAATCACATTGTGCATCATGGTCCGATCAATGTATTATGGAAATGGAAATAAATGAAATCTCAAAATATCTTGAAAATGATGATCATGTCCTCGATGTTGGGTGTGCAAATGGATATTCAACGGTCCGATATGGTGTCAGTAATACTATAAATATCAAGGGCATAGATTACATTTCGGAAATGATTGCTCAGGCAAGAAAAAACATCAAAAGCTTAAAATTAAAGGTAAATGGAAAAGTAGATTTCGCTGTCGATAATGTCATTTCGTTAAAGGAAATGAATGAATCATATGATAAAGTAATAGCTACGCGGGTCATAATAAACCTCGGCGAGTGGAATCTTCAGATAAAAGGTTTACGGGAATGTAGCAGAATTCTCAGGAAGGGTGGACTTCTGCTGCTTTCCGAAGCAACTAAACAGGGCTGGCAAAAATTGAATCAGTTTCGCCGTGAATGGAATTTACCGGATATATCCATACCTTCTTTTAACAAATACATTGATCAGGATCAACTAATTGAAAGCGTTTCAGATATTTTGGACATAATTGAAATTAAAAATTTTACGAGCACATATTATATCGGAACGCGAGTTTTGAAACCTTTATTAATAAATGCACTTGGTCAAAATATTGATGTTGCTGATCCGGACATGGAATGGAACAGATGGTTTTCTCAACTACCCTCGTGGGGTGATTACGGAACACAAAAACTATTTGTATTCAGAAAAAGGTGAAATATAGAGATTTTATTTATTCAAAGTATGCGATGGTTTCTGTCAAAGGGGGCAAAACGTATGCTCATCTCAACTCAGATTACAAATATTGCTGTACAGAAAATGTGGGCACGATTAGGGCTTGAACCTCGACATGCTTACTATACATTTCATAAGTGGTTCGACAACTCATAATTCCTTCTTGATAATGTGATATATGCGTAAAGATGAAGATATGCCTAAAATGCGAACAGTATTATAATGCAAAAGATTGGATCTGTCCCCGTTGCGGATGGACATCTGAGGTTCGAGATGGTTTTACTTCTTTTTCTCCCTTTGATAAAAATAAACCCGAAGGGTATGACCCAATACATTTTCGGTATCTGGTCGATCTTGAACCGAAGAACTTCTGGTTCGTGTCACGTAATAAATTGATTCAATGGGCATTTCAGAAGTACTTCTCGGAAGCTAATAATTTTTTCGAAATTGGATGCGGAACTGGGTTTGTTTTATGGGGATTGCAGAATTGCAATTATGAACTGAATCTTATCGGTGGAGATCTCTTCACTCAAGGGCTTCATTATGCAAAGCTGCGAGTACCGGAGGCTACTTTTTTTCAG
>CAYXQX010000458.1:0-3815 GCA_964467485.1 uncultured Porphyromonadaceae bacterium
GAAAAGCTTAAGAATAGTGGAGAACTGGGAGAGAAAACAAGAGGGAAGCTCTCGGAGGCCCAGAAATTAATGGAAGAAGTAGAAAAGGATATTATTTACAACAGACTGGGGGATAATACTATTAGAAGAGAGAAAATGATCGAGTCGAAACTTCTTGAAGCAGAACAGGCAGAGATGGAAAGAGAGATGGAAAACAGAAGAGAATCGAGAGAATTCAGGGGTACTATAAAGGCTCCGGATCAAAAAATATGGGAGAATTTTGAACAGCAAAAGAAGAGAACTCTGGAATTAATGAAATATAGAGATATAAAATTGAAGGAGTTTTATAGGAAGAAGTACTTCGATTATCTTGAACAATTAGAGAAGGAAAAAAAATGAGCATATATTTTCATAAAGAAGATCGTGATATACCGAATTTTGAAAATGCGAAAATTGAGGAGGCTGTAAAACTTGTGTGTAAGAGAGAGGGGAAAATTGCAGGAGATATAAATTTTATTTATTGTAGTGATGAATATTTGTTGGGGATGAATGAAAAATATCTTGAGCATGATTATTATACGGATATAATAACCTTCAATTATAATGAAGGAAATAATGTGTCGGGGGATATTTTTATGAGTAGAGATAGAATTGAAGATAATGCGATGAAACTTGATGAGAATCTTAATCGGGAATTTATCAGGGTATGCGGTCATGGCATTCTTCATCTTTTAGGGCAGGAGGATGGAAGTGATAAGCAAAAAGAAGAAATGAGGCAAAAAGAGGAAGAGTTTATTGAAATGGCACAATGATTTCGGGCAAGATCTTTTATTTCCCTCTTTTTAGCCCTTATTTGGGCTTTTTTTTTGAGAAAAGGAAAACATATTAGAGGGAGGGAGATCGTTAAAAATTCGGGGCGCCATATAAGCCTCAGGAAATCAATACTTAAACAAAGAAGTAACTCAAACGTTAACAATATTTGTAATTTTGCGACAAAATATGATCAACAGCTTACCGGTTGATGTTATACAAAGAAATTTTATTTTTCATGATTTTTGACTTAAACATTTTTCAGGAACCCGGAACTCGTCGGAGCGAAGCGGAGATCCCGATTCATCGGGGCAACCCGGAACCCGGAACCCGGAACTAGAAAGAAATGATACAGAAATACGATATAATAGTAGTTGGTGCCGGTCATGCCGGTTGTGAGGCTGCAGCAGCAGCGGCAAATATGGGCTCATCTGTATTGCTCATAACGATGGACATGAACAAGATAGCCCAAATGTCATGTAATCCTGCTATGGGAGGCATAGCTAAGGGTCAGATTATTAAAGAGATAGATGCTCTTGGTGGTTATAGTGGTATTGTCACCGATAAAAGCATGATACAATTTAGGATGCTGAATAAGTCGAAGGGACCTGCTATGTGGAGTCCCAGGGCGCAATGCGACAGAGTAGAGTTTGGTTTGGCCTGGAGGTCTGTGTTAGAGAGCATTAGTGGTCTTGATATGTGGCAGGATACTGTAAATAGATTGATTTTGGATGGGGATAATACTGTTACGGGCGTGACAACCGGTCTGGGTATTAGTTTTTATGCAAGTACGGTTATTCTTACCAATGGCACCTTCCTCAATGGCCTTATGCATATCGGTCAGGTTAAAATTAAAGGAGGGAGAGCAGGTGATCAGGGTGTAGATGGGCTTAGTAATCAAATATTTGATTTGGGTTTTACTACAGGTAGAATGAAAACGGGAACGCCGGCCAGGCTTGATGGTAGAACCATAGATTTCGGTAAGCTGGGTAAACAAGAAGGGGATGAGCATGTTGTGCCTTTTTCTTTTCTGAATGAAGAGGTAAATATGATTGGCAATTTACCTTGCTATATTACCCACACATCTGAGGAGGTGCATGATATTTTGAGAACAGGTTTTGAGGTGTCTCCTATGTTCGATGGAACAATAAAAAGTATCGGTCCACGATATTGTCCGAGTATAGAAGCTAAGCTGATAACATTTGCCGGAAAAGATAGGCACCAGCTCTTTGTTGAGCCGGAAGGATTAAATACTGTTGAGTATTATGTGAATGGTTTTTCGAGTTCCCTGGATTGGAAAATACAGCTTAAGGGATTAAGGAAGATTAAGGGTTTTGAAAACGTAAAAATGTTCCGACCGGGTTATGCTATCGAGTATGATTATTTTGATCCTATGCAGCTAAAACTTACCATGGAGACCAAGATAGTAGATAAGCTGTATTTTGCTGGTCAGATTAACGGTACAACAGGGTATGAAGAGGCGGGTGCTCAGGGCATGATTGCTGGTATTAACGCGCATTTGAAGGTGCATGGTGGAAATGATTTTGTTTTGAAAAGAGATGAAGCCTACATAGGAGTTCTTGTGGATGATCTTGTGACAAAAGGAGTGGATGAGCCATACAGAATGTTTACTTCGAGGGCTGAATACAGAATACTCTTAAGACAGGATAATGCGGATGCAAGGTTGACTAGAAAAGCCTTTGATTTGGGTTTGGCAAGTGAGGAGAGAATGAGGGTTTTGGAATCAAAAGAAAAGTCGCAAAAAGCACTGTTGAAATTCTTCAAAAATCACTCCGTAAAGCCTGAAGAGATTAATGAGAAACTCATAAGTTTGGGTACAAATGGCATAAAACAAAAGATGAAATTGAAGGATATTATTTCAAGGCCACAAGTGAAAATTGACGATTTAAGAGAAGTAATTCCTGAGCTTGAAGAAATAATCTCGGAGATAGAGTTGAGGAAAAACGAGGTAGTTGAGTCAACAGAGATAGAGCTAAAGTATGCAGGATATATCGATAGGGAAAAATTGATTGCCGAAAAAATCACAAGGCTTGAGCAATTGAAAATTCCGGAGTGGATAAAGTACAATGAATTAAAGAGTTTAACATTCGAAGCTCGAGAAAAACTTACGAAGGTTAGGCCGGAGACGATAGCACAGGCCAGCAGAATTTCTGGAGTTTCGCCTGCCGACATAAGTGTTTTACTCGTGACGATGGGCAGATAAATAGTTCCACGTGGAACCTTAACCCTAAGATTAAACATCAAGGTGGTTAACTAACTGATGTATTGATAAATATATAAAGGTAAAATAATGAAATTCAAAGGGTGGCTTCCGGATTTTGAAAAAAGAAAATTCTTCTTTGGGGAACTTACAGTTGAAAATCAAAAAATCACAGGCATAAGCAAGCTTGATGGAGTGGAGTACAGGGAGGACTCTGGCATCAATTACATTCTTCCGGGATTAGTAGATGCTCATGTACATATTGAGAGTTCGATGTTAAACCCATCCGGTTTTGCGGCAAGAGTTATTGAATACGGAACAGTGGCAACTGTTTCTGATCCTCATGAGATAGCCAATGTTTTGGGAAAAGAGGGAGTGAGATTTATGGTGGAGGATGCTGCAAAAGTTCCTTTGAAAATTAATTTCACTGCACCATCTTGTGTTCCGGCAACAGATATGGAACAGTCGGGGGCTGTTCTTGGATCGAAAGAAATAGAACAGTTAATGGAGGAATTTGAGTTTGTTGCTCTGGGAGAAATGATGAATTTTCCGGGAGTAATAAATGGGGATCAGGAAATAAAGAAAAAGATAGATTTATTTATAAAAAGGAGTAGGAAGGTTGATGGTCATGCACCCAATCTCAGAGGTAAGGATTTGGCGACTTATATCGAAGCTGGTATAAGTACGGATCATGAGGCTGTGGATTTGGAGGAGGCAAGGGAGAAGATAAAGAGGGGAATGAAAATTCTTATTAGGGAAGGGAGTGCAGCAAGAAACTTTGAAAATCTATGGCCGCTTATCGGAG
>CAYXQX010000459.1:0-3813 GCA_964467485.1 uncultured Porphyromonadaceae bacterium
GCTTCCGGCATTACAAAGGACACCCCGGATCCATTCGGGGGTGAAATTCAGAAAGATCACATAACAGGTGAGCCTACAGGAATTTTCAAAGAATCTGCTCAAGGGCTGCTAAAATACAATGCCATTCCGGAAGATCTAACGGAAGAACAAAGAGAAGCAAAAACAGTTAAGGGCTGGGAAGCAGCATTCAATCATGCTGCCAAACTGGGAATATCCAGCATACAGTATCCAGGCGGAGGGGATTCTGAATTCTTCAGTAAATGGCAATCATTGGGTAAGCTGACCTGCAGAATTGATGTTGCCGGTCGACTAACTGCCGATGAAGAAAGTCTAATGAGGTATGATGCCATACGAACAGCTTATCCTCCCGAAGGTAACTGGATCCGCTTTGGTTATATGAAGGGCTTTATAGATGGGACACTTGGATCAGGAACATTATTCCTATTTGAACCACTATCTGATGAACCCGGGAAAACAGGTTTACCACAAATGCCCTATGAAGAGCTTGAAGAGAAGGTATTGGCCTGTGATGCTATGGGATTCCAGGTAGGTATACACGCTATCGGTACCAAGGCCAATAACTGGATACTTAATGCATATGAAAAGGCTCAGGAAGTGAATGGGAAGCGCGACAGTCGCCATAGAAGTGAACATGCACAAATCCTTATTGATGAAGATATTCCAAGATTTGCAGAATTAGGGGTAATAGCCTCTATGCAGCCAACTCACTGCATTACAGACAAGCGCTTTGCAGAAAAGCGTATCGGATTGGAAAGATCAAAAGGAGCCTATGCCTGGAGACGCCTCCTCGATGCCGGAGCCAAAATAGCCTTCGGAACAGACTATTCCGTTGAGCCACTCGAACCAATGGAGGGCCTATATGCTGCCGTTACCCGAAAAGATCGTCTTGGCGAAGAGGGCGATGGCTGGTTCCCCGATCAAAAACTTACAATGGAAGAAGCTATAGAATTATATACCCTGGGAGCAGCTTATGCACAGTTCATGGAAGACCGCAAGGGTATTATCAAGGAAGGCTATCTGGCTGATATCGCTATTCTCGACAAAGACCTTCTGACTGTCCCTGAACAAGAAATAATGAAAACACAGGTTGAATACACAATAGTTGGGGGTAAGGTCGTTTTTAAACAGTAATCTAAGCCTAAATAGTAAACATAACTGCGTAAGCATATTTTCTATCTCTAAATAATTCATGTTAGCATTGTGGGATGTCAGAAATCGGTGAAGCAATAATTAATCTGAGTAATTTCATGTGGGGGCCCCCACTTCTTATTCTCCTTCTTGGCGGCGGTTTATTTTTCATGGTCTATTCTCGCCTTATGCCTTTCAAGTATTTTGGCCATGCTCTCCGAGCGCTCATGGGCAAATACGATAATAAAGATGAGCCGGGACAAATATCTCATTATCAAGCAGTATCCACTGCTCTGGCGGCTACTGTTGGAATGGGGAATATTAGTGGTATTGCAGTAGCCATTACAACAGGAGGACCGGGTGCGGTATTCTGGATGTGGGTAAGTGCCTTAATTGGCATGACTACCAAATTTTTCACCTGTTCGCTGGCGGTGATGTATAGAGGTAAAGATTCTGATGGTAAGCTGCAAGGTGGGCCAATGTATGTAATCAAACACGGATTGGGGAAAAACTGGCTGTTTCTAGCTGTTATATTTTGTCTTACAGCCATGATTGGTGTTACTCCCATTTTTCAGGCTAACCAACTCACTCAGGCAATCCAGGATATCGTCCTTATACCGAATGGGGTTAAAACAGGATTCACCTCTGACCTGATTTCCGGTCTGGCTTTATCGGTGATAGTCATTCTGGTAATTTTTGGTGGTATTAAACGCATCGGTAAAGTAGCAGGACTATTAGTTCCTTTTATGGTTTTACTATATGTTGGCTCAGTGATATATATTCTTGCCTCTAACCATGAAGGCATCCTTCCGGGCTTTCAATTAATTTTTGAAGATGCCTTTTCAGGAAAAGCTGTATTGGGTGGTTCATTAGGAGCCATCATAATAGTTGGAGTCAGACGGGCAGCTTTTTCGAATGAAGCCGGTATAGGAACAGCACCGATGGCCCATGGTGCAGCCAAAACTGCAGAGCCTATACGTGAAGGATTAGTAGCCATGTTCGAGCCCTTCATTGATACCATTATAGTTTGCACCATGACAGCTCTGGTAATTATTGTTACCGGTGTTTGGCAAACCAGTGATGCTGACGGCATTAGCTTAACCACAATGGCATTTGCTCAAGGGATGCCAAAAGTTGGGCCCTATATCCTTATAGCCTGTGTAACAATATTTTCAGTCACAACCATGGTTGCCTTTCCATACTACGGAACCAAGGCTTTTAGCTTTCTCTTTGGAACAAAGTATAAAATCATTTACCAGATATTCTACGTTGTAGTTCTACCATTAGGAGCAGTCAGTACATTAAAAGTAATAATCAGCCTCATAGATACCGCATACGCCACGATGGCCTTCCCTACAATGATATCGGCAATAATCCTGGCACCAAAAGTTATAAAGGAAGCGAAAAGGTACTTTGCAAAACTGAAGGAGGAGAAATTGTAAATGATTAATGGTTAATTACTTACCTTAATCACAGGAGCGAAGCGACAAAATCACGCGAGCAAAGCGAGCAGAATCACGCAAGCAAAGCGAGCAGAATCACGCGAGCAAAGCGAGCAGAATCACCCTATTTCTCCGTTAGCTTTAAAACCTTCAATCTATTTTCATTCAGAAGTAGCCTGCGTGTATCCCTGTCAAATTGCATTGAGTCAATCAAAATCGAAGTACGACTAGCAACTATACCCAGTCCATTTTCAATATTTGTATAGCCATGAAAATCATAATCATTAAATCCATCATAGTATCTTTGATACTGTGCCATATGATAATCCCCGCCATTTATCGCAACCGAAATATAGCTTAGGTGGGTTTTATTAACAGAGTCATTTTTAGGTATTTGCTGCAAAACCTCACGAATGAATTCATCATAGGTAATTTTCATTTCCCTGTATTTTTTATGAGGTGAAATAAAAGAATTGGTATTTTGAATTTTCACAGCCTTCACTCTTGTACCATACTGACCAAGATCTTCCACAAATTCAAATTTTACATCCACTTCATTCCATGAATTTCCAAACCAATGAACCCTTAAAGGGCTCGTCTCATTCAGATAAACATATTGTTGCGCAAACTTTGGGGTCGAAAATGAATCCCGGTTAATCCAAACCATTGCAATATCGGCTCTGGCTGGCTTTAAATCAGGGACATTAACTTCTACCCATACTTTCCCAAAAAAACGGTGAGGATATTGGAAATCATAGTTAAATCGATATAGGGCTTGCGCTGGAGAACTAAAGATTCCATCATCTTTAGGAATATCATCTACTCTTTCAACATCGAGATTAATACTGACAGTGTCCCACCATTTGGTAATTCGAACAGAAACCTCCTGATTATCAAAATATATCGAATCATAAATGCTTGCAGACTTAGCTGGATCACCTCCGGCACCAAAAATCCTCCCAACTTTCAGATAATGCACCGTATCCTTGCTATCAAAAATCCCGTAAATAACTGGTATTGGAGCAGTATCAATATACATTACGGGATCAGTTTCACAACAGGCCAATACGCATAGTATCACCAGAAAGGGCGTTGCTGCTCTGAAAAGAAGGCGCATAACCAAAGTTTAGTAAAGAGGGACGAGTAAAGGTAATTGTAAATTATGAATTATGAGTTATGCCCCGATAAAAATCGGGATCAGCAAGCTGAAATTATGAGTTAT
>CAYXQX010000460.1:0-3798 GCA_964467485.1 uncultured Porphyromonadaceae bacterium
AGATAAAAGGAATACCGATATTTTTTACCACCCATCATCCTGTATTTTTTCTGTGGTTGTGCTCCCCAGCTGTCGTCACCAGCAACACCGCGTTGTCCTAAATCGATATTCAACTGAACCAATTTCTGTTCTTTGATGTCGTTTATATGTTTGCTTTTGTTTCCAGGATAATCCAGTCCATCGGTTGTATCAAACTGCTCATTTTCCATATGCATGGCGCTGAAGCAAAATGGATTGTCCTTACTGAGGGCTTCTATCCTGATGCCTTTCCCTTTGCCATCATGCATTTTCAGTAATCTGGTATCAGTATGGTATCCGTTTTCCTGCGGTCTCACATAGGGAACATATTCCTTTGAAGCACTGGAGCCATAAAAATTCACAAAGGCTGATGCTTTGCGGTCGACATAGTTTTCCCACGGACCCCTGCCGAAATAATTAAGCATATTATACTTTTCGGGAATCTGCATCCTCATGCCAATTCTTGGAATGTCGCCCTTGTACTCGGTTGGTTCTAATTCGTTGTCGATCTGGATTTCACCTTTACCGTTAACAGTATAGATAGAACTGAAATATGTTTCAACACCAGGTAAGAAGTACTTTATAAAGATCTTCACCTGATTCCCGGCAGTTTTATTCAATTTCCAATCCGTGACTTTCATTTCCAAAGAAGCTCGTTTCCACTCAATACTTCTCTCAGTCATTCTGTTCCCAAAGTCATTGTCGGTTGGTGCACGCCAGAAATTTGGACGAGGACCCTGGCCGTCAAGAATTAATTCTTCATTGTCTTTCTTCCATGAAACAAGCTGTCCCCTGCTTTTGTCAAACTCAAGCCTGATATCAGCATTGGAAAGCACGACTCTGTTTTTATCTTCCTTTACTGATACATCCGGACCATTATCAATCTTCTTCTCAGCTTCTTTAAATTTCTGAGGAAGCATAATCTGTTCTATTGCAAGTACATGTAGAGTAGGCAGAATTCCCCAAGGCTCCTTGAGAACGGCTTTTAGAATAACTGAATATTCCCACCCGGGATAATATCCTCTTGCAATTGATAAAGGGATTCGAATTAGTTTGCCAGTATGTGGCTCAATATCAAGGTCTTCAAAAACCATTATTTCCTCAGGGGCATCTTGGGAATATATTTCAGCATAAATTCTAAAATCCTTCAGGTTGGTAAAGTCATATAAGTTCTCTACTAATACCCTGAGTTCATCATGGCGATTTATTCCCTGGCTTTTGAAATTAATGAATTCATGGGCTTTTTTCACTTCATACAGGGCAGGTTGAGGAGCCCTATCAGGAAAGACAATCCCATTATTCAGGAAGGTATTATCATCCGGCATATTTTCGCCATAGTCGCCACCGTAGGCATAAAAACGCTCACCGTTTTCATCAGTTTTCCAAATTGATTGATCAACCCAGTCCCATATGAATCCACCCTGCAGGTTTTCATATTGCTCAATGATATCCCAGTAATCCTGGAAATTACCTGTGCTATTTCCCATAGCATGAGCATATTCACTTGGGATATATGGTCTGTCAGTTAGAGATTTTCCAATCATCTCAAATCGGGCAGGTGAAGGATATTGTGGTACAATGATATCAGTGTTCCAATCCATATCGTATAAACTGCCGTCATAATCTTTGTACGGACGTTCGTATTGAACCGGTCTTTTTTGAGCATCATGCTCTTTCATTGCCTTATATCCGGCGTAGAAATTCACTCCATTTCCACCTTCATTACCCATCGACCAGATAATAACCGATGGATGATTTTTATCCCTCTCCACTAATCTAACCATCCTGTCAACGTGCTGATTCTCCCATGCTGGATTCTTGGCCAATGAATACTTGCCATAATACATCCCATGAGATTCTATATTGGCTTCGTTAACAACATAAATGCCATGCTCATCACAAAGCTCATAAAAACGTGGAGGTCTGGGATAATGAGAAGTTCTTACTGCATTAATATTATTCTCTTTCCACATCCTGATGTCTGTTAGCATCACTTCCTCGCTCATCACATGGCCGGTTTCCGGATCAGCTTCCTGTGTATTAACACCTTTCAGGGTAATTCGCTGCCCATTAACCAAAAGAAGTCCGTTCTTAATTTCAACAGATCTGAATCCGATTTCCATGGAAGATTCCTCTATTGTATTCCCTTGTGTGTCTGATAGTTTAAGACTTAGAGTGTAGAGATTTGGATGCTCGGCGCTCCATTGTTTTACATCAGGAATAATACCTTCGAAGGTGAATGACTCGATTTTATTAGAGCTAATATTTGTATCCTGATTTTCACTCCTGATAACATTTCCGTTGTAGTCACATAATTCATAAGACAATTTAATGCGACTGTCATCCCGGACGGAGCGTAGCGGAGATCCGGGACCGGATGGCACCCCACCCAAAGCCCCATTAGCAATTTCAAGATTTATGTTCAAAACCCCGTTTTCATATGCTCCATCAAGTATGGAAGTCACCTCCACATCCGCAATCCTTACTTTCGGCTGTGAATAAATAAAAACACTTCTTTCAATTCCTGATATTCTCCAAAAATCCTGACATTCGAGGAAGGAGCCATCGGTCCATCTAAATATCTGGAGGGCGATAGTATTTTTACCTTTTTTGAGGTAGGGAGTGATATTAAATTCTGCCGGCAATTTGCTTCCCTGTGAATAGCCAACAAAATCATCATTTATCCATACAAATCCTCCTGATTTCATTGCTCCGATATGGAGGATAGTCTCCCGATCCAGCCATTCTTTGTCTACATTGAAATCCCTGCGATAAGATCCCACGGGGTTATATTCATGAGGTACTTTACCGGGGTTTTTTGGATATATCCTGTCGATGAATTCAATCTCATCTGAAACAGGAGCCTTATAATCGGCAAATTCATATTGATGATTAACGTATATCGGCAAACCATAGCCTTGTACTTCCCAATTTGAAGGGACGGGAATCAGATCCCAGTTACTGACATCAACCTTTGGCTTAATGAAATCAGTTGGACGGTCTTTGGGTGACCTTACCCATTTGAAATTCCACTGACCATCCAGCGACTGCATGAAATCAGGATCTGGATTTATCCAGGCATGGGCCGGTAGTTTATTGTATTCAATTATGTCAATATTTTCAACATAATGCCACGGATTGGCTATCGGGTCAACTGTTTGAGCTGTGGCAAATACTTGAAATACAAGTAGTAAAACGAGGGTAAGTGTAGTTTTCATATGGGAAATATTTGGGAAGCTAAAATAGGGAAAATTGGGGAGAAAAACTGGTGCGGGTTACGGGGTGCGGGTTACGGGTTGCGAGTTGCGGGTTGCGAGTTGCGGGTTGCGGGTTTCGAGGTGCAGGATGCTAGTTGCGGGTTGCGGGTTGCGAGTTGTCGGGTTGCGGGTTTCGAATTGCTGGGTTTTTCATCTTCGGAGCTTGCCAATGACTAAAACCGGATTATCGTTTTCAGATAGGTTGCCAACTAACTCTTTTAACTGGGATCTGTAGGGTTCCTTAAATTCTGGATTTGCCAGGGCCTTTTCGGCTTGCTCAATAAGATCAAGAGCTTGGTAGGCAAAATGTACTTTCCCATTTTCCTGAATACTTAGAGATTGATATTGATAACTAGTTAGGAAATGAAAGGTTGGGTGAAAGAATAAATCACCGGAATTATAGACTTTATGTGATTTTTTATCAAGACTGTAATTTGCAATTGCTCCAGATGTAGAAGAACCTCCATTTTCATGTTTTTCTATTTTAGTAATGTAAAAATTATAAAACTGAACCCAGGAATTT
>CAYXQX010000461.1:0-3794 GCA_964467485.1 uncultured Porphyromonadaceae bacterium
AATTGGGATTCGCCTTCTCTCCAGACACCTACCTCCAACATGAGCTTGAGGCTTCGTTTATCTATGAAGATACACCGGATCAGAATAAAGCTACCCAGGCTGTAAAAGAGGATATGGAATCCCCTACTCCTATGGACAGATTGGTATGCGGTGATGTTGGCTTCGGAAAAACCGAAGTTGCTATGAGGGCCAGTTTCAAAGCTGCAACTGATAGTAAGCAGGTAGCAATTTTGGTACCAACAACTATATTAGCTCTTCAACACTTTAAAACCTTCACGGCGAGATTCAAGGATTTTCCGGTAAATGTAGAATACTTAAGCCGCCTCAGAAGCACCAAAGACCAAAACAGGGTGCTAAAGGATTTGGAAGATGGAAAACTCGATATAATTATTGGTACTCACAAACTGCTAAGCAAGAATGTGAAATTTAAAAATCTGGGATTGTTTATTATTGATGAAGAACAAAAATTTGGAGTGGCAATGAAAGAAAAGCTCCGACAGTCTAAACTCAATGTTGACACTCTTACGCTAACCGCAACACCTATTCCAAGAACTTTGCAGTTCTCAATGATGGGAGCCCGGGATTTAAGTATAATAAATACTCCCCCTCCAAATAGGCATCCCATCATAACAGAACTAGTTACTCTGAATGAAGAGCTAATTAAGGAAGTTATAGAATATGAGCTGGAAAGAGGTGGCCAGGTGTTCTTTATACACAACAGAGTTCAGAATATTGGCGAAGTTGAAGGCCTGATTAAACGAGTTGTCCCAAAGGCACGTACAATTGTTGCTCATGGGCAAATGGAAGGCAGACAACTGGAGGACAGAATGCTGAGTTTTATTAGTGGAGATCATGATGTACTCATCGCAACTTCAATTATTGAGAATGGACTTGATATCCCTAATGCAAATACCATTATTATTAATAACGCACACCATTTTGGCTTGAGCGATTTGCATCAGCTGAGGGGACGTGTAGGGCGATCAAATAAAAAAGCATTCTGCTATCTAATAGCGCCCCCTCTTCATCTCCTACCGCAGGATTCAAGAAGGCGCCTTAAAGCTATAAATGAGTTCGCTGAGTTAGGTTCAGGCTTAAATATAGCTATGCAGGATCTGGACATTCGTGGGGCAGGAAACATCCTGGGTGGTGAACAAAGCGGCTTCATTGCTGATATAGGCTTTGAAACCTACCAGAAAATCCTTAACGAAGCACTTCAGGAAATCAGAGATCAGAGAGAAGGAAGTATGAAGGAAGAGGAAATAAGCTCCAACATACAAGAAACCCCGGGTAATAGTGAAATAAAAAAAATATGGGTTAATGATGTAACCATTGATTCTGATCTGGAAGTTCTGTTTCCTGATTCTTATATTGAATCAACCTCAGAAAGAATCAAATTATACAGGGAACTTGATGAGATCAAAGAAGAGGAGAAATTACTGATCTTCTCACAAAAAATAGTCGATCGTTTCGGCCCCTTACCAAAGCAAACCGAAGAATTAATGAATATAGTAAGATTACGCTGGGCAGCAATGAGATCAGGAGTGGAAAGAATAATGATGAAGAACCACAAAATGGTTTTATATTTCATCAGTAATATGGAGTCTCCATTTTTTAATTCACCCGCCTTCTCCCAAGTTTTAAATTATGTCCAAAATAATCCCAGACGATGTCAGATGAGAGAGAAAAACGGGAAACTCACCCTGAGTTTCGAAAGGATATCGAGTGTTAGTGATGCCCTTAGCAAATTTGACAAAATATAAGCTGCCCCCCCCCTTTACCTTTCATCATTTTTTTTGCTGGTTTATCCATTATATTATTTAGATCTCCCCGGATAAGCTAAATTCATGTTAAATAACTCTGATTAACTTCTCATTAACGCGAATTAACATTACCCTGTCGTAGCTTTGATATTATAAAATTGAAAATCCGGCAAGCATGAAAAAATCAATTCAATTTATAGCTTACATGATTCCAATTCTTTTTGCAGTTATCTGTCTAACATGGTTCTGCAAGACACAGGATTGCTCAGACAACACCCCCAATAAAGCTGACTATGCCAATCAAGGTAAAATAGAAATTAAATATAATGTAACAGCAAGCCCTTCAACTTGCTCACCCCTTCACCAGCTCCCATTTCTAGAAAAGTGATTTTATCATCGTGCCCAATTGCTGTTTCATTTGGATCAATTAAAAACACCGGAACCTCAGCAGGAGCATTATTCATTAAACCAGCCGCAGGGTATACTTGCATACTAGTACCAATTATTACAAGAATATCAGCATTCCTAACTATTGGAACCGCCAGTTCAATATTTGGAACCGATTCGCCAAACCACACTATGTGGGGCCTCAACTGGGAACCTTTTTCACATACATCCCCAAGATTTAATTCCCATCCGTCAAGTTCTATAACAATAGATGAATCAGCTGTACTTCTTGCCTTTCTTAATTCACCGTGCAAATGTAGTATATTCGAACTCCCAGCCCTCTCATGTAAATCATCTACATTCTGTGTAATAATCTGTACATTAAAGTCTTTCTCAAGTTCAGCCAAGCCAAGATGCCCTCTATTTGGTTCTGTTTCCAAAAGCTGTTTCCTGCGTTCATTATAAAAGCGCAACACTAGTTCCGGATCCCTGTCCCAAGCTTCCGGAGTAGCCACTTCTGATACATCATATTGCTCCCATAGACCTCCCATTTCCCGAAATGTTTTCAGACCGCTCTCCGCACTCATTCCAGCTCCGGAAAGAACCACAATGCTTTTTTTCTTTTCCATAAGCTCAAGATAAAAAAAATCTACTTGAATATCTGGTTAATACATAAGCTAAGCCATTAAACTCAATAAAAATAAATTCGTGGAAGGAATAATGGTCTCTCAATTGTTACCTTCGTTGAGTAATGATTGACCGCGCTACCATAGACAAAATAATGCAGACGGCTGAGATCACTGAGGTTATTGGTGATTTTGTCAGTTTGAAGAAAAGAGGAGTCAACTACCTAGGCTTGTGTCCATTCCATAATGAAAAAACTCCATCATTTACTGTCTCACCTGCAAAAGGCATATTTAAATGCTTTGGTTGCTCCCGAGGAGGCAATATGGTTAATTTCATAATGGAGCATGAACACCTTACTTATCCCGAAGCATTAAAATACATTGCAAGAAAATATCATATTGAGGTAGAGGAAAAGGAAGAGAGTCCGGAAGAAATCCGACAAAAGAATGAGAGGGAGTCAATGCTGATCCTCACCGGATATGCACAAAAATACTTTTCAAGAATACTAATTGACGAGCCTCAGGGACAAAATGTTGGCCTCAGTTATCTTAAGGAAAGGGGTATCAGGAGGGATACAATTGATAAATTTCAACTCGGATATTCCCTTGATAGTCGGGATGCTTTTTCAAAAGATGCCGGGAAAAACGGATATAAGAATGAATTCCTTGTAAAAACAGGACTAAGCATTGAAAATGGGGGTAATATTTATGATAGGTTCTGGGGACGTGTGATGTTCCCTATTCACAGCCTGTCGGGAAGAGTTATTGGCTTTGGCGCCAGAACCCTCAAAACTGATCCAAAGGCAGCAAAGTATCTAAACTCCCCTGAATCGGAAATTTACCATAAGTCTTCAAGTTTATATGGAATTTACTTTGCCCGCCAGACTTTAGTAAAAGAGGACAAATGCTTTTTGGTTGAGGGATATACCGATGTCATAAGCTTTTTTCAGTCTGGAATAGAAAACGTAGTTGCTTCTTCAGGAACCTCTCTAACTGAAGATCAAATAAGGCTTATCAG
>CAYXQX010000462.1:0-3788 GCA_964467485.1 uncultured Porphyromonadaceae bacterium
CCTTCTCTCCAAATTTATTTGTAGCAATTGTAAGCCCAACATTTCCGTTAAACTTATACCTCTTCTTGTACCGGGAGGAGGCCGCTGCTTTCCAGCTCCCCTTGGAATAAATATCCCCCTTCAAGCTTAGGTCCATTTTTTCTCCGCCAGCAAAATAATATCCAAAATCACGTAAATAAAACCCTCTGTTTTTCTCTTCACCAAATTTTGGCATTATAATTCCTGAGGTCTTTTTTTCCTGTTTAGGAAAAAAACCAAATGGCAAACCAAGAAAATAAATTGGGATATCCTCAATTACCAAATAAGCCGGCCCCGACACCACCGACTTCTTTGAAGTCATAATGCCCTTAGTAATAGCAAAATAAAAGTGAGGATGTTCAGCATCACAGGTCGTAAACTTACCATCCTTGATATGCAGATTCCCGGCCGTATCCATTTTTGTAATATGACTATGTAAAATCGCCTCCTCCTGTCCTTCAATTTTCGTTTCAGCATCTGTTACCCATGCCTTTCCTGATCCAAAATTGTAACGTAATATAGTAACCTCGAATTCCTCTTCACCGTCTTTGAAATTTGGATTGCCAACTAACTGGCCCGAACTATCTGCCACACCACTGGCAAAAAGTTCCTTCTTATCCATTGACATCTCAATGTACTCGGCCTTTATTTCTTTGTCCTGAAATGTTACCACGGCATCCCCATACATCTTAATTTTATTATCAGAATAAGAATATATAATTGAATCCCTGGCCGGATAGTGAACAGGAGCATCCAAATAATCCTGGTCTTTTTTAAGCACAATGGTATCTGCAGGACTTTCAGCAAGTATGGTTTGCATAGTGCTGTCGATCAGCACTTCCTCCACTTGAGCCAAAACTGCAAAATTGAACACTCCAATAAGCAGGAGTGTAAAAATAATTTTTAGTATTTTTGGGTATAATTTCAAATCAATAACACCGGCATATTTGCGTTCCAAAACTACTGAAAAAAAGTAAAGATGAGCCGTAGCACTAATATGAGAACGATGCAATCAATTCTGAATTGTGTAACTAGCAAATTTATAGCTGTTACCGTGATTTTTGCTCTTTCAATTTCAAGCATTTCAGCACAAATCCAAACCCCTCCAAAGGTAAAAAAGACCTTCACAGTTGTAATTGATCCAGGTCATGGAGGCAAACATCCCGGAGCAGTTGGTAAAATATCAAAAGAAAAAGATGTTGTTCTGGATATTGCATTAAAAACCGGTGAGTATATCACCAGCCTGATGGATGATGTTGAAGTTATTTATACACGCACAAAAGATGTTTATGTCGACTTATACAAAAGAGCAGAAATTGCCAATGATATAAATGCTGATCTCTTTTTATCAATCCATGCCAATGGGAATAATAACTCGTCCATTTATGGAGCTGAAACTTATGTGATGGGACCATCCAAAAGTGAAAAAAACCTTAATGTGGCAATCAAAGAGAATAGTGTAATTAAAATTGAAGAAAATCAGGATCAATATGAAGGCTTTAATCCTGATAATCCAGAAGATTATATTAAGTTTTCTTTGTACCAAAATACCTTCATTATACAAAGCCTGTTTATGGCCTCTGAGGTCCAGGACCAGTTAAGAATCAGGGGAAAAAGAAAAGACGGCGGTGTGCGACAAGGCCCTTTCCTGGTGCTTTGGAGAACAACCATGCCTAGCGTTCTTATCGAAACTGGATACATGTCCAATGCTACAGAAGAGAAATACCTTAACACTGCTAATGGTCAGGATATTATTGCTTCAGCTATCTATAGAGCTTTCAGGAACTATAAGGTCGAACACGAGAAAAAAACATCAGAACAAAAGGAAAGCAGTGAAACAAACAGCTCGTTAGCATTAGAGAAACTCATGAAAGATACTCTCAACAAAGAAGTTGAGAAAAAAAAGAAAGAGAATACTGTTTCTGATGATTCACAACCAAAGGAAAAGCCCGTTATTAAAACTGTCAAAGAAATTAAACCCAAGCCCAAAAATTCAAACGATCTGGTATTTCGAATTCAGGTTATTGCTTCCAAAGAACCGATACCCGATAATTCAAAACATTTCCAGGGAGAAAAAGGCTTTGAGGAATTCCTTATTGATGGATATTATAAATACATGACTGGCCCCATTTCCTCATACTCTCAATCCCAGATTATTCAGAAGAAATTATCTTCGAAATTTCAGGGAGCTTTTATCATCGCCAAATTGAACGGGAAAAAAATCCCAATACAAGAAGCGATAAGGATGGACAAGGAGAAATAAGAAAATAAACGTTATGAAAACCGGCCGGCTAATTCGGATCGGGTTACTTTTTGCCTGCTCATTAATAATTCTCTTTTGGGGGATTAACTTCCTTAAAGGCAAAAAACTACTTCAACCGGAAAAACTCTATTACGCAGAATACTCCAAAATTGGAGGATTAACAGAATCAAGTCCTGTTACCATTAACGGCTTTACCGTAGGTAAAGTGAGTGAGATCTCGCTAAACGACTTTAGAACAGGTAAAATAATGGTGAAATTTGTTGTCAATTATCCTGATCTTGAACTCCCACTTGGTTCACAAGCAAAAATAATTAGTACTGATCTAATGGGAACCAAGGCTATTGCAATCATTCTTTCTGATGCTGTGGAATTTTACTCACACGAAGATACCCTGCCAGGGTTAATCGAAGGAGACCTGAAAGATCAGGTTAATAATCAAATGCTACCACTCAAACAATCTGCCGAAAACCTGATGTCATCCATGGACTCAGTATTGGTAGCCATACAATTAGTATTCGGACCTGGTAACCGTGAAAACCTGGCTGAAAGTTTTTCGAGCCTGACACAAACTATCAAAAACCTGGAGAAAACCTCCATGTTTCTAGACCAATATGTAAAATCTGAATCAGAAAAATTTTCCTACATACTAAGTAACACCGACTCTTTGTCAGCAGGCCTTATTGAAAGAAGTACTGAGTTCCACCAAATCATAAGCAACTTAACAGCTTTCAGCGACACCATTAGTCAGCTTCCACTTAATGACTTTGCTTCTAAACTCAATATTGTTCTTTCCGACCTGCACAAGCTTTTCGACAATATCCTGGCCGGTAAAGGTAATCTGGGAAAACTAAGTCAGGATGATTCACTCTATACAGCCCTTAAAGAAACAAGTGAATCCCTTAATATGCTGATTAAGGATGTCAAACTAAATCCAAAGAGATATATCCACATTTCAGCATTTGATAAGGGTAGAACAATTATTGCTAGTAATGACTCCGAATTACTGAATGCTATTAACAGCAATAACAAACTTGATTATTATGTATGTCTTGATTTTACCTCTTACCCTTTGCCTGATGATGACCCTCTATTTCGTAAGTTCAAAAATATTTCAATTTTCACAGCCGATGAAGTGTATTATTATTATATAAAGAAAACGAAAAAACTTGATCATGGGAAACGACTGCTTTCGAAATATACCTCCGTCTATCCAAATGCAGGATTATACACTCTCTTAAATGGAAATTGGCACAAAATTAAATTATAAATTTTTATTATGTCATACAAATATCTCTACATGCCTCTTATAATAAGAGGTTTTAAAAAGCCAACAAAATCAAGTTTATAACTACCTGATTTACTGGGCTTTAATTTTTTCAAAAAAAATAAATATTATATTTCGCTGAAAATAAACCGAATACAATTTTCTTGGATAAAACAATAGGTCAACAGTTTTTTTTTAATATTTTTTTTCACCAACTTGCATAACCTATTTCCAATATATAAC
>CAYXQX010000463.1:0-3777 GCA_964467485.1 uncultured Porphyromonadaceae bacterium
TGTTTGTGTCTGGAATTAATCACATTGTTTTTCATGGAATAACCTATAATCCGCCTGAAAAACCGTTTCCCGGCAGGTTATTTTATGCCTCCACCAATTACGGGCAACATTCCCATTTTTTTGCGGAACTACCGGCATTAAATAAATACATCGAGAATTGCCAACGGATTCTACAGAATACGAAACCCGCCAACGACGTATTACTCTATTTCCCGATACATGATATCTGGGCAAAGCGATTTGACAAAGATTTTCTGGTGCGTATGACGGTGCATCACTCAGACCACTGGTTAGCAAGTACAGATTGTGGTGTACTTGCAAAGGAATTATGGGATAATGGTTTTGGTTTTGACTATATCTCTGACCGACTACTATCGGATGCAACGGTTAAAAACGGCAATATTCAACTTCAAGGAGGTAATTACAGTTCAATTGTAATACCTGAATGCACATACATTTCTGAAAGCACCATGGAAAAGCTTCTTAGTTTTGCCTCGAAAGGTATGAAGGTATTATTTCACAATAAGTTACCGCAAAAAGTAAATGGTTATTACCATTACAATGAAAGAGAACAAATCCTATCCTCTATAAATTATAAGTTGATACAAAAAGTTATCATTACTGAAGATATATCCGCAGGATTGATTTCCCGTGGGATATTAAATGAGGAGCTAGCAACAAAAGGGCTGAGCTATATCAGAAAAAAACAAGGTGATGAGGTGGTCTATTTTGTAAGCAATCTGTCCGATCGATTCAGTTCGGGAGAAATTGCCTTATCTATTGTGGCTAATCAGGTTGAGATTTACGACCCGATGACCAACAAAATAGGATTGGCCAGAAGTCAGGTTAAAGGACAAAAAACGACTTTGTTTTTACAACTCGAACCCGGACAATCGTGCTTTTTACGATGTGCAAACAAAACAGAAACATTGCAGGAGTGGAACTATTATATTTCAGCTGAAAATGCAGCTTTAAAACTCGATGGGAAATGGACTATAACGCCAATATCCGGCGCACCGGTCATCCCTAAACCGGTAACAAGCAAAGAACTGGTTTCATGGACTGAGTTTGGAGGTGATTATAACTATTTTAGCGGGAAAGCATCCTATGTTTGCAGATTTACTTTGCCCAAAAAAGATGTCGGTAAATCTATGATCTTAAATCTTGGTGATGTGCGTGAAACAGCGGAGGTAAAGATCAATGGTATAAATATTGGCTTATTGTGGTGTGTGCCATTTCAAACAATTATTCCCCAGGGAGTTTTGCAAACCAAAAACACCCTCGAAATCACAGTTACCAACCTATCGTTTAATCGTGTTGTAGATTTGGATAAAAAGGGGGTCAATTGGAAAAATTTCCATGAAATTAATTTTGTGAATATCAGGTATGAAAAATATGATGCTTCTGATAAGCAACCTGTTCCATCAGGATTATTAGGGCCTATTACAATAAAAGAATAGTTTACCATGTCAATTCAAAGAAAATCATCTGTAATTATTGCTTGTTTGCTTACTTGTTCCGTTTGGTATGGCTTTCCCAGTAATAATGCTGGAAAACAAGACGAAATCCTAAGTATTACATACAATATTGTGGATTATGGAGCCGTCGGTGATGGAACAACTTTAAACACAAAAGCCATTCAGTCAGCTATTGATGCCTGTGCTAATTCAGGTGGCGGGACCGTAGTATTACCTTCAGGCACTTATCTATCTGGTACCATTGTGTTAAAAGATAATATCTGCCTTCATTTCGAACACAACTCAACGCTTCTGGGCAGTACCCGTCACGAAGACTATCCTTTACAGTCGTTGCCGAAGTACCGTTCACACAAAGACCGATCTGGTGGTTTTTACGCCCTTATTTATGCTGAAGGAGCCAAAAATATCGCACTTACAGGCACCGGTGTTATAAACGGCCAGGGTAAAGACCAAAAACCTAGACCAAACCCGATAGCAGGTGATGTGGATGGCCGACCCCGAAATATTCTGTTTATATCTTGCCATGACATTCGTGTGGAAGGCCTGTATATGAAGGATTCGGGTACCTGGAATCAGCACTATCTTAACTGCGAAGATGTGATAGTAGACAAGATAAAGGTATATAACCACGTAAACCGGAATAACGATGCTATTGATATTGACGGATGCCGCCGCTTTGTACTGTCTAATAGTATTTTTGACACCGATGACGACGGGATCACTTTAAAAAGCACTGGCACAGCAGCATGTGAAGACATTGTAATTACCAACTGTATTGTTTCCAGTTGGTGTAACGCTATAAAAGCCGGAACTGAATCAACAGGAGGTTTCAAAAACGTTACGATTTCACACTGCATTATTAAACCCAGCAGGAGCAAAGCAAAACCCATTTTTAATGACTATCCTTCAGGTATTACCGGTATTTCGCTCGAAATCGTTGATGGAGGAACTATGGAGGGTGTTACGATCAGCAATGTTACGATTGATGGAACAAAATGTCCACTGTATATTCGTTTGGGAAACCGGGCAAGAAAACACACAAAAGATGCACTCAACCCCGATATGGGAATTATGAAAAATATATCGATCAGCAATCTGGTGTGTTATAATTCAGGCAACTATTCAAATTCCATAAGCGCCATACCTGGTTATTATATTGAAAATGTATCATTAAGCAATATTCAATTATTCAATGAAGGAGGCTTGGAAGCAGGAGAATATTTGGCGGATATAGAGGATGTGAAAGAAGATGAAAAAGGATATCCCCAGCCAACAAATTGGAAAGAATTACCCTCATCGGCATTGTTTATTCGTCATGCAAAAAATGTAACAATCCAGGGTTTGTTGATAGGAAGTGAGGCCACTGATCCGCGAGTGCCGATCATTGCCCATGATGTGGAAGGATTGAGCATAAAAAACACCAGGGTTACGAAGAATAATACAGCCAAAACTTTTTTTCAAGGAAAAGAGGTTAAGGTTTATGAAGTAGAAAAACCGCTAGGATGGGAGAAACAAGTAGTAATCATTCGAGAAACATTCAAACAATAGCCAGAATTCAGAAATGGAAAAACTCAGTATGTACTGTTCACTATTAAAACCAACTCTTGCAATTGTGGCAATTGTTATCGCCTTAAACACTCAAGCACAAGAAAATATTGATGTATTTATCTGGGCTGGACAGTCTAATGCAGACTTACCAGATGCCATGACCTTTTTTGATGGAAGCAGCGTAAGAACAACAGCTGACTGGGAAAAGCGAAAAAAGGAAATTAAGAATCTCTGGTGTGATTATTTCATAGGTCATTATCCAAAGAGCCACCTGAGTTATTGTCGGCAGACATTATCCAAACCGAAAAAAAAGAGGATGGTTCAAGCCGAAAACGGGTGGTATTGACCTTTGACACGCCCAACAAAAAGTCATTTGAAATAGAAGTATGGGAGCCTAAGGAAAGTAATGCAGCTGCAAGACCCTTATTTCTAACTCAACCCAGAGAATATCAGATCCAATGGGCTGAAGAAGCTATACGCAGAGGATATGTAGCCTGTCTTTATCCCGGCTTAGATACCCATCACTCAGAGAAGGAATATCTTGATTATCAGAATATATGGAGAGTATTTAAAGATGAATATCCTGATGCAACCTGGGCTTCTTCATTGGGGATTCAGGCTTGGCTGGCCAGCAGAACACTCGATTATCTACTGGATGAGAACCAGGGCTATAACATAGATACAACTGCTGTTGGTATAGCCGGACATTCGAGATATGGCAAACAATCTATTTATGCTGCAGCTTTTGATG
>CAYXQX010000464.1:0-3776 GCA_964467485.1 uncultured Porphyromonadaceae bacterium
CACGGAATTCTCTTTTCTTGTTTTTGCGATCACGGTATGCATACGACAAACCTTTATCACGTGCATTTTTAGCTACCGTCCAGACATTACTTCTGGCACCGAACGCGCCTCTGGTTTCCTTCAGGATTTTTTTCCTTCTAGCTCTGGAGGCAACTTTGTTTGTACTTCTTGGCATTTTTTTGTTGTTTTTGAATGTAGGCGACAATGCTTTGCTCTTAATGCTCTACACTCTGGTTTACACTAAATTTAACCTGTTTAAGGTTTTACTTCATGGCTAACAGAAGCTTGATGTTTTTCTCATCAGCTTTGTTAACTGTAGTAAAGTATCTCAAATTTCTCTTACGCTTTGTTGATTTTTTAGTCAGGATGTGACTTTTGAAAGCGTGTTTCCTTTTGATTTTACCCGAGCCGGTGAGAACGAATCTTTTCTTCGCACCGCAATTTGTTTTCATCTTCGGCATTATTCTATTTATTTATAAAAGATATTATTTCTTCTTCTTGGAGGATATGAACATTGTCATCCTTTTACCTTCCAACTTAGGTAACTGTTCAACTTTTCCATCTTCTTCCAGATCTTGTGCAAACCTCAACAGCAATATCTCTCCCTGTTCTTTGAAAAGTATTGACCGTCCTTTGAAAAACACGAAAGCTTTAACTTTAGCACCATCTGCAAGAAATTTTTGCGCGTGCTTAAGTTTAAAATTGTAATCGTGTTCATCTGTCTGAGGTCCAAACCTAATCTCCTTAACCACTACTTTTGTTTGTCTGGCTTTCAGTTCCTTTTGTTTCTTTTTCTGCTGATAAAGGAATTTGCTAAAATCGATAACCTTGCAAACAGGTGGATCTGCGTTAGGAGATATTTCTACAAGATCCAAATCCATTTCATCGGCTAAAATCAAAGCATCCTGAACTCGCATTACTTGCGGTGTCTCAATATTTTCACCAACAACACGAACTGTTGGAGCCATGATCTGTTTGTTGACCTTAAACTTATGCTTCAGATCATCTTTTCGAGGAGTGTATCCTCGTCTGCCTCTGGGGTGATTTATGATTAATTCCTCCTATGATTAATTAGTACTATTTTTATTTATCTCTTTTAAGTAGTTTGTCAACTTCTTTTCGGATTAATTCACCAAATTCTTCTGGTTTCATTACCCCTATATCTCCATGGCCCTGTTTCCGAACTGAAATAGTGCCCTCATTTACCTCTTTTTCTCCAACAATTAGCAGATAGGGAATCTTCTTTAACTCATTATCCCTTATTTTCTTACCTATCTTTTCGTTCCTTTCATCAACGAGGGTGCGAATTTCGCAATTATTTAGGATTTCCGAAACTTTTCTGGCATAATTATTAAATTTTTCACTGATAGGAAGGATCACAGCCTGATCTGGCGTTAACCAGAGGGGGAATTTTCCGGCAGTATGTTCAATCAAAACAGCTATAAATCTCTCCATTGATCCGAAGGGAGCCCGGTGAATCATAACCGGTTGATGTTTAGCGTTATCTTGTCCAACGTACTCTAATTCAAATCTCTCGGGAAGATTGTAATCAACCTGTATGGTTCCCAGTTGCCATTTCCGCCCAATAGCATCTCTAACAATAAAGTCGAGCTTTAGTCCGTAAAATGCTGCTTCACCATATTCTACAACTGCTTCAAGACCTTTTTCCTTTGTCACTTCAATTATTGCATTCTCAGCTTTTTCCCAGTTTTCATCAGAGCCAATGTATTTATCAGGGTTATCAGTATCCCGCAATGAGATCTGAGTTATGAAATTCTCAAAGTCAAGCGTTTTGAATATATATAAGACGATGTCAATGACTTTAGCAAATTCATCCTTGAGCTGATCCGGTCGACAGAATATATGCGCGTCATCCTGGGTAAAGCCTCTAACTCTTGTCAAGCCATGGAGCTCACCACTCTGTTCATATCTGTATACTGTTCCGAATTCAGAGTATCTGATTGGTAGGTCTTTATATGAATGAGGTTTAATCTTGTATATCTCACAATGGTGAGGACAGTTCATCGGTTTAAGCAGGAACTCTTCTCCTTCTGTTGGTGTTTTAATCGGCTGGAATGAATCCTTGCCATATTTGGCGTAATGCCCTGATGTTACATATAGATCCTTATGGCCTATATGCGGAGTAATAACTGGCTCATATCCATGCTCAACCTGCACTTTTTTGAGAAATTGCTCGAGCCTTTCCCTAAGCCTAGCTCCTTTGGGCAGCCAAAGAGGAAGTCCACTTCCAACTTTTTGAGAGAAAGCAAACAATTCAAGCTCTTTGCCTATTTTCCGATGATCTCTTTTCTTTGCTTCTTCAAGCATAAGAAGGTATGCGTCAAGCATCGATTTCTTTGGGAATGTGATGCCGTATACACGAGTAAGCTGTTTCCTTGTTTCATCACCCCTCCAATAAGCACCAGCCAGACTCAGAATCTTAATTGCTTTGATTGGCTTACTTGATGGAAGATGCGGTCCTCTGCACAAATCAGTAAACTTGCCCTGGTCATATAATGTTATTGTTCCATCTTCAAGCTCATTAATCAATTCAAGCTTGTACTCGTCCTTTTTCTCTCCAAAGAAGGTGAGAGCCTGATCTTTACTAACTTCTCTCCGATTATACTCCAGTCCCTGGCTTACCAGGTCCTTCATTTTCTGTTCGATATCAGGCAAATCGTTATCTGTCAACACCTTGTCGCCCAAGTCTACATCATAATAAAAACCATTCTCTATTGCTGGTCCGATACCAAATTTAACTCCCGGGTAAAGTGCTTCCAGTGCCTCGGCCATAAGGTGAGCAGATGAATGCCAGAAGGCATGTTTTCCTTCTTCATCCTCCCATTTGTGGAGAATGATACTCGAATCTTCTATAATAGCGCGTTTTATATCCCACAATTCGCCGTTAACAGTAATTGACAGCACCTCCTTTGCCAATCGATGGCTTATTGATTCGGCAATATCAAATCCGTTTACTCCATTTTCGTATTCCCTTATATTATTATCGGGGAAAGTAATTTTTATCATAATCTGAACTCTTTAAGGCTGCAAAGATAGTTACTTATATGGTATGAATAAAAGCACGTAGAGACGCATATCAATGCGTCTCTACAATAATTTGTGCCCAGAACAGGAATCGAACCTGCACGGCCCTAAGGCCACTAGTCCCTGAAACTAGCGCGTCTACCAATTTCGCCACCTGGGCAAGTGTGTGTGAGTGTGTGTGTGTGTGGGTGTGCCCAGAACAAGAATCGAACTTGCACGACCATTACGGTCACATGGCCCTCAACCATGCGCGTCTACCAATTCCGCCATCTGGGCAAATGGGTGTGAGTGTGTGTGTGATTTGGCTGACAAAGGTAAAAAAAAAGGAAATAAAATGCCTTTTGCAATATGAATTTTGAAAAATGTTGAAGATAAAATACTTAGTGCTTATATTTTACTTTGTTTTCCAGAGGGTTAAAAGATCACGAAGCTTATTCTCCAGATCTGCTTTCCCTGATTTCTTAGCTGATTTGGCAACTGAGCGGGTGAAATTTTTCAATAAGATGGAGTCAGAGCAGGCTATAACCGGTTGACTAGCAAGATCGGGATAGTATTTTGAAAGGAAGAAGCGAACTTCCTCTATGCCGAAGATCCTGCCCTTTTCACCCGGGTGAATGAAAAATAAAATTGGGATGGCAGAGGGATCAAAACCAGGCTTTGGAGTTAAAGGAAGATCCAGATAAGCAAGGAGGGAGAGACCTGGCACTTCCATTCCATATACAGGTAATTCC
>CAYXQX010000465.1:0-3773 GCA_964467485.1 uncultured Porphyromonadaceae bacterium
GAATTATGAGTTATGAATTATGAGTTATGAATTATGAGTTATGAATTATGAGTTAACCATAATAGTAATAGTGAAGGTCATCCCAGGCGTAGCAAAGCGAAGACCCGGGATCGGGTGGCGTACCCTACCAGTTTCCAAAAGTGTACCTATTTACTATATTTGAAAGCCAAACCAAAGCGAACCATTTTGAAAAAACGGACTGCCTTTTTTGCATTATTATTGACTTGCATTATTCCAGTTAACTCCATTTACTCCCAGGATATTAAACCCTCCCTTGAAGCAGTACACTTAAGCAGCAAACTACAACTCGATGGCATATTAAACGAAAAAGCCTGGAATGAAGCCACCCCTATTTCTTCACTGAGAATGATTGAACCGGCAGAAAATCAGAATGCATCCTTTAATACAAAGATCAAAGTACTGGTTGACAGCAAGAATATATACCTTGGTTTTTCCTGTTCTGATCCCGAGCCTGAGAAGATAGTAGTTTTCTCTAAGGCCCGAGACTCAGAATTAGAGGATGAAGATTACATCAAATTTGTTTTCGACCCATATGGTGATGGCCGCAGTGCATATATCTTTGCCATTAACCCTTTTGGAGCCAGGTATGATGCTCTTTCCAGTAACCGTGGTGAAAAAGAAGACTCCAGCTGGGATGGTATTTGGGAGGCAAAGACTCAAATTAATCCGGATGGATGGACAGCAGAAATCAGGATACCGGTAAATTCATTGACATTTCGCAAAGACCTGAATACCTGGGGTTTTAATGTTGAGCGACGTATACAAAGACTCCTGGAGGTTGATCGCTGGTCGGCACTCACACGAGATCACAAAATAGCCCAAACCATCCATGCAGGTAAATTGAATAATCTACCCGATTTCAGTCTGGGTATCGGCTTGGTGGCAAAAGCTTCAACAATCCTTAACCTTAATCGTATAGCAGGGTCGGAGGGTAAAATAAAATGGGATAATAGTCTGGATATCACACAAAAAATCACTCCTGATATAACTGCTCAATTAACAGTTAACACCGACTTTGCAGAAACAGAAGTAGATACAAGAAAAACCAATCTTACACGTTTCGCACTAATGTTTCCAGAGAAAAGACAGTTCTTCCTGGAAGGATCAGACATATATGATTTCGGCCTCGGAGTGGGATACTATATGCTCCCTTTTCAAAGTAGAAGAATCGGCCTGGTTGAAGGTAAGGCTGTCCCTCTTAAGTTAGGAGGCAAGGTTAATGGGAAAATTGGAAACACACAGTTTGGAGGTCTCGTAACGAGAGCAGGAGAGCTTGAAGGTTCTACAGACGCAACAAACATGGGCGTTATAAGAGTGAAGCAAAATATTCTTAAGGAATCAAATATTGGAATGATAGGGGTAATGGGTGATCCTCTGGGAAGAAGCGGAAGCTGGACGGCCGGAATAGATATGACCTACCAAAACTCGGAGTTTATGGGAGACAAAAATTTCCTGGTGGGCTTTTGGGGATTAATGACCGACAGGTCTGATCTGGAAGGAGACAAATCAGCTGTTGGAATGAAAATTGATTATCCAAACGATCTGGTGGATATGTCGTTTACATATTTCCGTTTAGGAGATTCCTTTGATCCCTCATTGGGGTTTGTACCTCGTAAAAGCATTAATTATTATCGTGTTGCTGCTAACTATTTCCCACGACCGGAAAAATGGAATATCAGGAAGTTCATTTTTGAATCCTCTGCTTCTTTGTACACCAATCTTGCAAATGAGTGGGAAAACTACAGAATTTTCACAGCTCCGGTACATTTCGCATTGGAAAGCGGTGACCGCTTCGAGTTTAATATCAATCCAACAGGCGAAAATCTTACTAAAGAATTTGAAATCAGCGAAGGTGTCACAATACCTGCCAACGAATATCACTGGAACAGGTACAGACTGGAAGTAGAAGGTGCAAGTAAAAGAAAAATCAGCGGACAGGCAGCTTGGTGGTTTGGAAGCTTTTACAGTGGAAATCTACATCAAATAGAAGTTGAATTAAACTGGCGACCGTATAACTTTCTAATATTTGAAGGTAGCTTCGAGCGTAATATCGGGAAACTCCCATATGGCGATTTCACTCAGGATTTATACGGTGTTAGAGTTCAAGTAAATATGAGCTCCGATCTCAACCTTAGCTCATTTATTCAATATGATACGGAAAGTAAATCCTTCGGGACCAATAACCGCTTCCGCTGGACCTTCGCCCCCCGCGGAGACCTCTTCATCGTTTACAATCATAACATGAGCAGACCCATCGAAGAAAGACACTGGAACTACCAATCAAACCAACTAATTGTTAAACTAGTCTACGGTATAGGAATCTAATCAAGACTGCAGACTGAAGACTGCGGACTACCGACTGAAGACTGAAAGACTACCTACTCGTCTCCCTCCTCTTCAAGAGGAGTATTCCTCGTCGGCATACGAGCATCAACATCTTTCTGCCACTGGTGCAGCTCTTTCAATAGCTCATTTCTCAAATCCGGCATATCCGAGCTCAGGTCATTCTTCTCTCCAATATCCTCGGCAAGGTTATAAAGCTCAGTGTGACCATCTTCAAAAAACTCAATGAGTTTAAAATCACCTTTTCTGATTGCAGCTCCCGGTGTGCCCCCCTGGTTGCCATAGTGTGGATAATGAAAAAATAATGTCTGTCCAAAAGACTCAGAACCTGTGGCCAGATTAACCATACTCATTCCATCCATATGTTGCTCGGGGCGTAGCTCTAATCCTGCCATTTCAAGAATTGTAGGATAGAAATCCGTGCTGATAACAGGTACATCACAGATTTCACCAGCTTTTGTGTTTCCAGGCCACTTAATCAACAATGGCTCACGTATTCCTCCTTCATATAACCATCCTTTGCCCGCTCTCAAAGGGAGATTACTGGTAGGGTGCCCTTCGCTTGTTGATAAGCCACCATTATCCGACATCATAAACACAACAGTTTTCTCATCAAGTCCGGTCTCCTTAAGATGATCCAAAACTTTCCCTACTGCCTGATCCATAGCCTCTACCATACCAGCATATATAGGATTATTTTGAATTAGTCTAACCTTTCTTGGCGGCTCCTGGCCCCATTCATCCGGACCTACGGTTTTTGCCTTTTCCTGATATTTTTCTAGCAAATCCGCCCTCGCCATCATTGGATTATGTACAGAATAAAAACATAAATAGGCGAAGAAAGGCTCATCGGCATGCTCATCAATAAACTTAACAGTCTCTGATGCTAGCCGGTCTGGCAAGTGCTCTCCCTTTGGACCATCCTCTAGTCGTTCATTTCCATAAGGTGAAAAATATTTATCACCACCATAAGGTCCTCCCCTTTCAATCCCTCCGCGATTCACATCAAAACCCTGATCTTCAGGAAACCAACCCTCAGGTCCCAGGTGCCATTTACCAGCAAAAAAAGTTGCATAATCAGCTTCCTTCAAAGCTTCAGCCAGTGTAACTTCTTCGTGAGCTAACCTGTTTTCATAGGCAGCAGGTAACAAGGGCTTGGATAACCAGTATTTTCTATTATTCTTAACAATATCATCAGGCTGTGGAGCACCAAAATAATCTGTGGTATTTATTCTTGCCGGATATTTACCCGACATGATAGAAGCTCTTGTTGGACTGCACACAGGACAAGCAGCATAAGCATTTGTAAACATCATCCCCTCCGCCGATAACTGATCAAGGTTAGGGGTTTCATAAAAACAATCCGGATTATTAAACCCAACATCCATATACCCCAAATCATCCACAAG
>CAYXQX010000466.1:0-3771 GCA_964467485.1 uncultured Porphyromonadaceae bacterium
CTGATCTGTTAAGGATTACTGTGCCTAAAGAGTCGTGGCTAAATATTTCGTTTTTCCAAGGCCATAAGATAATTAGGGAGCCAGCCATAAAGCCCGTTAAAATACCTATAGTCTGATTTCTGAATCGTTTATAAATCCATGACAGTAGATGTGAGAATGCCAGCAAGCCTATGACAGCTCCTATACCTACCGGAACAAGTATTCCCCAGTCAAGATTGCTAACTGAATCTATCATTATGAGTTGGTAGTTTCCCATCAGGATCAGAACGAAAGATCCTGATAGCCCCGGCAGTATCATACTGCAAATAGCTACTATGCCGCAAATTAGAAGGTAATGCAGACTGGTGTTTTCCTGAGCGGGCTTAAAGAGGGATATTCCAACAGCAATTACTACTCCGATTATAAAAATAATTATCACAGATAGCTTCCATCTGGATATTGTTTTGCCAACGTAATATATTGATGCAATTATCAGCCCAAAAAAGAATGCCCAAATCAGTACAGGATAGTTGGTGAAAAGGTAATGCAGTAATTTAGCAATTGAGAAAATACTTATAAATATTCCTGCAAAAACTGCGATAAGAAAATCCAGCTGGATATATTGAGCAAACTCTTTCCATTTGCCGGTGAAAAATAATTTAATGGCAATCAGATTGATTGATTTTAAGGCATTTATCAATCTTTCAAAAATACCAGTGATTAGAGCAATTGTTCCCCCGCTAACCCCTGGGATGACATTTGCAGCCCCCATGGCCATTCCCTTAATGCCAAGAATCAGATATTGCCAGAGTGCATTGATGCTGTTCACGTTTTGTCGATTAAGCTGTCTATCATTAATTGGGCTTCTTCATCGTCAGGGTCTATTATTAGGACATCCTGAAATGCTTTAAGTGCATCTTCGAAAAACTCTAATTTAATATTTACTTTGCCAAGGAGGAAATGAAAATCAGGATTATTTTGCTTAAGCTGAATTGCTTTCCTGATGTAATAAAGGGCTTCATATGGATTTTCCTTATCAAGCATTACGCTGGCTAATCCAAACCATGGCTCAGCAAAACCGGGGTCGGCTGCTCTTGCTTTTATAAAATACTGGTAAGCCATTGATTTGTCGTTCAGCTTATCATAGCTCTCACCAATATAATTTAGTGTTTGTGAATGGTTTTCATCCGACAAAAGGAATTCATTATAGGCCTTTATGGCATCTTCATGCTTATCCATATTTGCCAAAGTATTGCCCTTATTAAAGAGGGCAGAGGAATACTCCGGATTAATTGCCAGCACAAAATCAAAAGCTTCAATTGCCTCTTCAAATTTCTCCAATTGATTTAATATAACCCCCAAGTTGAACCAGCCGGCTTCTGAGAAAGGATTTATATCCAGGTATTTCTTATAATATTTCAGTGCTTTGTCGTCCTGCTCATCCTGTTCGTGAAAAACTGCCAGCTCCCAAATAATATCTTCATTCTCAGCGTTCTCTGCAAAGTATTTTTCGAGAAAATAAATAGCACGCTTGTAGAGCCCAAGTCTTTCAAAAGTATATGCGATACTCAAAACCCAATCTTCAGCATCTTCGCTAAGTTCAATAGCCTTTTCATAGTACTTTTGAGCTATATCATAATCATTTAAAAGGAGAAATGCTGATCCTTTAAGAAGATAAAGATTTTCATTGGTTTTGTCAACAGCTTCAACCAGACTGATCTTTTCAAGGGCTTCTTTTGCTTTGCCTTTTTCAACTAAAAGCTGGGCCTCTTTTAACTCTAGTGATATTGCACCGGGGTGCTGGTTTTTAGCAAGGGCAAGTACTTCTTTGGCTTGCTTATATTTTTTCTGACTGAAATAATGATCGAATATTAATTCAAACTCATGAACGTCAAAATAAAAACGTGCTGCTTGTGCCAGCATCTGCTCATAGCGTTTTACTGCCGCTATAAATTCATCATTTGCAAATTCTTCTTCACTACCCGTAAACATAATCTTGATTTCAAAAAATAGTTGGCAAAAATAGTAAAATATTGTGCCTGAGGTCCTGAGAAAGCAGGATTTTTATAAAAGCTTATGAACTTTGTTCCTGATGTTGATCCATAAGAAGGTCATTAACACTCTTAACAGGGTTGAAAGTAATAAGTGGAACTTCAACAAAAACACTTATCCAGTTTGCCATACTTCCATTCCACAAACCTGGCCTTTCCAAAGCCTTAATGTCTTTACCATCAATGGATTTGTTTGCGATAAAGCCAGTGTTGTTATCAACAAATTCAGTTAGGTCAAAAGTCTTGCCTTTATAATTTTTAATACTGCAAATTATGTCGACAGGATTAAAATGAGTGCTCTTTTTTAATATTGCTACTTGCTGCTCATCTTGCATATCTATCTGTGAGGATTCAACTATTTGAGGGCACAGTGATCCGTCTGGCGCCTGAATAAGGAACGGTCCGCCTCCGGGTTCTCCTTCATTTTCGACCATACCACATATTCTGATTGGGCGATTGAGTTTAATTTTAAGGTAATCGATCTTTTTTTCCTTATTCCAATGAGGAGCGTCCTCCGGAGATGTAATCTGAAGTTTCTTTTCGAGGAATGACATCATGCTATCAATAACCTTTGCAGAAGGCGAAGTATGGCTATCCAGTCCTTTTAGGAAAGAAAAAATCTGATCTTGGAGGGATATCAGCATTCCGCCGAGAACCATCTTGTAGTAATAGGTATCGTCTTTAAATCTATCGTGACAAACATTATCGATATTCTTTAGGAAGATCATGTCGGCTTCAATCGCATTGAGATTTTGAAGCAGAGCGCCATGGCCACCCGGACGGAATATCAGGTCATTAGATTCATCCCTTAGAGGATGATTTTTCATGTCAACTGTGAGTGTATCGCTTGAGGGGTTCTGAATTGAAAACTCAACTTCAAACCTAACATGGTGTTTTTCCTCAAAGGAATTTTTTATATGTTCAAAATGTTGTTTAATTGCTTCCAGGTGGGATTCAGAAACGGTAAAATGCAGATGGCACACATTGCCTTTCGATCTGGAATAGCGTGCTGCTTCGCTCAAATGCTCTGCAAAAGCAGTTCTCACATCTTTTCCATATTGATGGAATGGGATTAAGGCTTTAGGAAGATGAGTATAAGCCAGTCCTTTATCAGTTAGCAATGAATTAAGGATCTTTTCGTACCTCTGCTCCTTTATTGTTTCCTCATAAGATACCCCTCTCTTATACATTGCCTTGTAAAGCTTGTCGAAGAAGGCAAACTCCTCAAGGTGTTTAAAAAAATAGAATACCGAATCAGGCCCTTGATCAATCAACAATTCCAACTGATCTTCTGATGTAGCTCTGTATGTATGGCGGAACTCCAGAAGGTTTTTGAACATTCTGGAAGCAGCTCCGGAAGCAGGAACAAATTTAACAACTTTGTTTTCTGACGAGAAATCTTCGTATAATTCTATATTGTCATTCATCCTTTTAGGAGAGATCTGAAGGATGCCTTTTTTTATAGTTGCTGGTTCAACGAGTTTAATGCTGGGGAAACCGGTTTTAAAACTATTGATCTGCCTTTGTGCTTCACTTTCGCTTATACCTCTGTTTTTCAGATTATCTAAATCCTGCTGTGTAAAAAGGTCTGCCATGATTTCGTCGTTATTTATGATATATAAGAATGTTGCTAATTAATTGATTTCACTGAAGGTACTTAGGTCTAAAGGGAAATCTTTTTACCATTAATTATACAATAAATAAATCATATGAACAATATCATTATATTAATGACCACATT
>CAYXQX010000467.1:0-3770 GCA_964467485.1 uncultured Porphyromonadaceae bacterium
TGGGTAAAATGTAACTCACCGCAAAACTTTTATCAAAGCCATATTCCAGCCATAAATACCGTGCCCAGTTAAACTCCAGAGTACCACCAATAAAGCCATTGGGCCTCACTCTTAAATACTGAGTTAAATCTTCTATTATTTGTGAAATTGGAATTCTATTGATGGCTATCAGTTCGGTTCCTTTTAAAATCGATTTATTAGAAGAGTGGTTTTCGTCAATAAAAATTTGGCCGTCATCGTACATTATTGTAAACGGAAAACTTAATCCACCTTCTTGTAGGAATGTTCCAAACCCAGGATCTCCAAATACCATTGTATGACCTTGTTTAATTGGAGAAATTGTCTGAAGGAGAACCTTATAGAATTCAGGCTTTGATAAAGGTCTGTTTATTGATTTTCTTAGTTCATCTGTCTTATTAAGAAATTCTTGTTTGGGAATATAGGCATACAAGTTTGGGTGAGTTTCTTCGAGCGTTTTTAGCATGAAATCATAGTCCTCTAAGAGTGCGGCTTGATCAATAAAATTCTTATTAGCAGCATGCTGACCATATGAAACTTCCGTGAAGATCAGGATTGCAAAAATTGTAAGCTTTAGAATTTTACTCATTTCAGTTGGGCTTTAGATAAAAACTAAAACAAGAGTAGAAATAAATCCTTTTGCTTTTCTCAAATTGAGACAGACTGCTTGTTTACATGGCTATTTAACGATTTTAGATACAAAAGTATAATTTTTGTTGCAACTCCAGTCTCACTACCTGTATGAATTAATGCATATTCCTCTTAATTTCAGATTTCATTTCTGTTTTTCAAACCAAAGATTGAAAATGGTTTCAGTTGAATTAGGTGCCAGATATTCTAAACTAGCTAGTCCATAAGATCTTGAAAAAACGATCTTGTCATTTTTCATTACATCGATAGACCCTCCCGGATGATTAGGCTTGTTCCAATCAATAAAGAGACTATCAATTTGATTTATCTATACTTTGCTTATCTGAGCGTTTGCATTTAACGCAACAATAAGTGCAATAAGTGAAATTATATATTTACAATTCATTGTCTAGTTTTGGTATCAAGACGTAAAGGATATCAGATTGCTGCAAAAAATATATTGGGGAATACCACTGCTTTGTTTAAGAAATATTAGAACTCAATTTTATAGCTGATGTTAGGTACCATAATCATTTTGCTGGTTTTTTCAATTTTACTATCCTTCAGATTATACTCATACATGTAGTTTGATGGAGTGCTTGTAGCATTTTTGATTTGGAATGCCCATACGCTGGAATGTTTTGCTTTATTTTTCCGGTATAAAATGGTGAGATCAAGGAAAAAATCAGCTGGATTCTGATCAAGGTAAGGGTTGCTCCAATCATAGTAAATCTCTCGTGCCTGCATTGATAATTGTTCATCTACAGGAACAATCCTGTGCCCACCTGAAATTGTTGCCCTCGCATTAATTCCCAAAATATGTGATTTATCCTCTTTCTTACTGAAAACAAACTCTTTTCCTCCAAGTACTGTTACAACAAAGTTCTTATTGAAGCGTGAATTATAAACTTCACCATTTCCGCCGGTATATTTTGAATCAAATATTGAAGCAGTGGCGAGGTAATAGAAATCATTCTTCAGAAAGCGTTCAAAAGTTAAGTCAATACCAATGTTTGTTCCCTTTCCTTCACTCACAAGGATCTTATTAAAGGCATGATCCTGTTCATAATTTATCATCGACCAGGTACCATCAGCTACTACGGGAATATTATATAGCCTTTGATAGTAAGGCTCTATTTTAACTCTAAGATTTGGCGTAATAAAGTAATCGTATCCAATAACAAAATGATGAGCTTTTGAGAAATCCAGATCTCTATTTGGGAAGATTGTTTCACCCTCAGTTTCTCTCTGATACAAATATACTTTTAGTGGTTCTAATTGACTGTGATTTCCGTAGCCTACACTTAGAGAATTTTTTGCATTAATTGTATATTTCAATCCTGCCCTTGGCTCAATTGAATACTTCTCATTTAACAATAGATATTGCCCATGAACCCCGATGTTAAAAACCAATTTCGGGCTTATGTTGTATCTTGATTGTGAATAGGCTTGAATAAGATAACTGCTGCCATTTAAATTTATAAAGTCAATCATCTCACCTTGATGTCTGGCTTTAACATTAGCATTGTATAGTATGTTGTTGATATTCAGGCCAGTTCGGTTTGTATGTTTTGCACTTAACTTTCGATTTATGTATGTGGAAAATGTATACCTGGTCTCGGTGTTGTCGATATTCATCGTATCCTTTAAGCTATAGATATCATTCATTCTTTTCTGGTCGAATATGAACCGGCTTGTTGTGGCAACAAGTGATGAGTGAATGAAGGTATTGTTAGAGATAATTTTTTTGTGTGAAACTCCAACTACTCCGGTATAAATTGAAAGGTCGTATTGAACCCGGTCCCAATTATAGATCCATTGTATTGAGTCGGCAGTTACAGGTTCTTGGTTATTATCTAAGCCACCTATACCCCAAAGCGAAATTGTTCCCCATTTCTTAACAGGGAAATTAAGTTTAAAGCTGAAATCCTGATATTCGGGAACTTGTTCTGAAGGGATAAACTTTTTAATAAGTCCAAAAGTTGAATACCTGTAATTAAAGATATAAGAAGCTTTTTTCCCTTTAGTAAAAGGGCCTTCAGCAGCAAAGTCAATTCCCAGCAGTCCGGCTTGAAAAGCATATTCTCTTTCCTCATTATTTCCATTTCTGAGCCTCATGTCAAACACTCCTGCAAGGGCATTCCCATACTCCGCTGGAAATGCTCCGGTAAAAAAATCAGAATTAGACAAGAGGTGATTACTAAACAAGGTAGTAAATCCTCCACCGGTAACATTTGCACCGGGGAAATGACTCGGATTAGGTATCTCCACCCCCTCCAGGCGCCATAGAACACCTTTAGGGGAGTTTCCGCGAATAATAATTGAATTGTCCTGGATGTTCCCAACTGCAACTCCTGCAAAAGCTGAAGCCATGCGTGCCGGGTCATCTATACCACCGGCATAGCGCCGGGTTTCTTCGGGTGAAAATGTTCTGGCACTAATAATCGACATGGAATTTATTGTTTCCGATTTATCTTTATTTGGCTTTACAACAACCTCACCTAAGGAAAATGCCTGTTCCTGTAATTGAAAATTGAGTACAACTTCTTTACTAGTTGTGACTTCTATTTCTGATATAGTTTGTGACTCATATCCCATGAAACCTGCTTGAATACTATGCCGTCCTACCGGAACATTTTTAATGAGAAATTCACCATCTATATTTGATACAGCAGCATAACGCAGGCCGGTTTCCAGCACTACGATAGTCGCTCCGGGTAATGTTACTTGTGATTCTTTATCAATAACTTGTCCTCTGATAGTCTGGGTTAGTGTTGAATTATTTTGTGCATATAGATTATTGCTTGTTGCAATAACCAGCATAAACACTACAATATTGATTACTGTTTTCATTTCACTTGATTTTGTTGAACTATTTTAGGTTATCTTCAATAAGAAGACAGGTCAAACCCTGTTTATACCCATTCGAAGGGGTAAATCAAATGATAAGCTGTTGAAAAGGAGGGATAAGCAGTTATTTATTGGTTTCCAGATCTATTATGATAATTTTGTTGGTCATTTCAGTGCAAAGGTCTTTGGTGACGCCAAAATCACGAGAATTGGTAACAACAACATAGGCTCTGTTTAAATTTGGAGCCACAACAACTGAGGAAAACCAAATC
>CAYXQX010000468.1:0-3769 GCA_964467485.1 uncultured Porphyromonadaceae bacterium
GATTTATAAGGCCTTCCTTACTCACAACTCGTATCATAAAGCTCAGTATATACTGGCCTCACAGGATTTTAACCAGGCATATAAAAGGCTGAAATACCTGCAGCAATATGGTCAGTTCAGAAGAGAGCAGGCTAGTCTGATTCAGCTCAAATCTGTACAGTTGCAGGAGGAGGTGAGTAGTCTGGAATTAGCAAAGTTGAAACAGAAATCTCTTTTGACGGAGAGACAGAAAGAGGTTGCAAATTTGAATAATGAGAAAGAGATTCAAAGGAAGTTTGTAAATGATCTGAGCAGTAAGGAAAAGCAATTACGGAGGGATCTGAAGGACAAGAAAAAGATATATGATCGTATTGAGGATGAGATAAATAAATTGCTTAAGGCAGCGATGAAGGGAGGGGATGGAATGGTGATGACGCCTGAAATGAAAATTGTTTCGGATGATTTTACACAGAATAAAGGTCGTTTACCATGGCCGGTAGAAAGAGGTGTTATAACCGAGAAATTTGGAAAGCATAAACATCCTGTACTAAAAAAAGTGAGTTTGGATAACCCTGGGGTAAACATGACTACTGGTAAGGGGGAGGCTGTTAGAGCTGTGTTTAAGGGTACGGTGAAGAATGTTTTTACGGTGCCAGGGGCAAATGTTGCAATAATAATTCAGCATGGAGAGTATTTCACAGTATATCAGGGCCTTGTGGATGTGGGAGTGAAGAAAGGGGATGAGGTAGCTATAAAACAGGTACTGGGAAAAACATTTACGGAGAAGGGGAATAGTAGTTCACAATTACATTTCCAGGTTTATAAGGGCACAAACAAAATGGATCCCGAATTATGGTTGGCAAAATAGGAGAAAATGGTTGAATCGGTATCATATAAGCAGGTTTTAACGCAGCTCAGGTTGTTTATTAGAAAGTATTATCTGAATAAGACTATCAGAGGAATAATTCTGTGTGTTCTGTTTTTCTTTCTTACCATAGGTGTACTGATTATTAGTAATCAGGGATTAAAGCTTGATGTAGGGTGGCGAACAGTTAGTTTTTGGCTTCTGAGTATAGGAGTTATCCTTCTTATTTTCCTGCTGATTATTCAACCATTTATACAATATCTGGGTGTTGGAAGACGGCTTAATTACAGAAAGGCAGAAAAAATTATTTCCTCGCATTTTGGAGATATGAAAGATACGCTCCTTAATATGTTAGAGCTAGCTGAAGCTTATGATGAGGGAGGGGACAATAGCTTGCTTATCGCCAGTATTGAAGATAAGGCCAAAAGGATAAAATGGTATAGGTTTACTCAGGCTGTTCCTATGCAGAGATTGCTTCGATATATGCCCTATTTACTTGCTGTTATTGTTGTTGGAAGTGTGATGTATTTTGCCTGGCCCGAATTTGTGAAAGAGGGCTATGCTAGAACAGTTAACTATAAAACTAAGTTCGATCTTCCACCTGTGTATGAGTATAATATCCTGAACGACAGTCTTATAGTGTCGTTGGGAAAAGATATTGAAATCAGGGTGGAGCCGAAATTTGAAAGGGGAGAGGAGAATGTTTATTTGCGGATGGGTCAGAACAGGGAGGTGATGACTCCGGATGAAAATGGGGTTTTGAAGTATATTGTGAGGGCAGTAAATAATTCAAGCACGTTCCGATTGCAGTATATGGGTATACAAAGTGAGGCTTATACAATCGAGGTAATTCCAACACCGGAGCTTGTGCAGTTTTCGGTGCAGTATTTCACTCCTGCATACACCAGGATTGAGGGCAAAACATTGAATAATGAGGGAGACCTGGATATTCCTATGGGCACTAATGTTGTTTGGAATATCAGTGCGGTGCATACGGATAAGGTCATATTAGTGTTTAGGGATGATAGTGTTAATGCCAATAAGGTAAATAATATTTATTCAGCTAAAAAGAGAATAAAAGAAAGCGGGCGCTACAAGATTTCTATGTCGAATAATAATACGGCTGAGCGGCCTGAGTTAGGGTTTAACATAAAGGTAAAGCCTGATTTATATCCTGAAATTGATCTCAGTGAGCTGAGGGATTCTTTGATTGAGACACAATTTTTCTACCAGGGCTTTGTATCTGATGATTATGGGTTTACAAGGCTGGAGTTTAATGTGGAAAGCATGGATGGGAGAAGTGTTTTAAGCGAGGAATTGCAAGTAAATGAGGGTAGTACAACGATGAGGTTCTATCATGCAAAGGACATGTCGGAGCTGGGGAATAAAGGTAAGCAGTTGTACTACTATTTTTCTATATGGGACAATGATGGCATAAATGGAGCAAAGCGAACAGACAGTCGAAAGATGTCCTACAGAAACCTTACTTATAATGAACTGGTAGATCAGAGTAAGGAAAGAGAATTAAAGATTGAGGAAGCACTCAGTGAGGGTAAGAGCATTGCTCAGGAGATAAAGGAAAAAGTTGAAGACATAAAAATGTCGCAGCTTATGGCGGATCAGGAAAATTGGGAAGAAAAAAGTCAGCTCAAAGAAATGCAGGAAATGCATGATCTTCTCGAAGAAATGCTGCAGAACATACAGGAAGAAAATCAAATAAAAGGTGTTGAGCAGGATAAGTTTAATCTGGAGAGTGAAAGACTTATACAGAAGCAGGAGGAGATACAGGATCTGTTGGAGAAGATTATGGATGAAGAGTTAAAACAGTTGCTTGAGGAGTTTGAGGAGCTTATAGAAGAGAATAATAAGGGAAAGAAATTGGAGAAGTTGGATGAGATGGACATGAACCTGAAAAATCTTGAAAGACAGCTTGATGTAAGTCTGGAATTATTAAAAAGATACGAGGTGGAGAAGGAGGTTTTTCGTACAGCTAATGAATTAGAACGGATGGCTGAGGAGATGGAAAATCTGGATATGAAAAATGATTCTACCAGAATGAATGAGTTAGAGAAGGAGTTTAAGAAAAATGATAAGAACTATGAGGAGCAGTTGGAGAAAAATCAGGAGTTGAAGGAACCCATGGAAATAGACGACTTTAAAAAGGAAAGGGAAGACATTGAGAGTGATATGAAGGAGATGAATAATGAGGAGAATAAAAAGGAAAGCAGGGGAGATAAAAAGAAGTCGGCCGGTGATAAGATGAAGCAGCTGGGTGATAAGATGAAGAATATGATGGCAGGTGCCGGGGGAGAGCAAGAACAAATAGATATTGATAATCTTCGACAGTTAGCCAGGAAATTGAATAATTTTAGCTTTAAACAGGAAGAGCTTTTAGGCTTAGTGCAAAAAATAAATACAGACAACCCGGAGTATGCCAGGTCGGCTATTGAAGAGAGAGAGTTAAAGGAGAAATTTACGGTTATAAGGGACTCTCTGGTTAGTATGGGGTACAAAGTTCCACAGATTGCACAGCTATTAAATCAGGAAATGTTTCACGTGGAAACATCCTTGGATAACTTGATGAAATCGTATCAGGATGGGACCAAATGGCAGGTGAGTATTGAACAGCAAAATATAATGAAAGGGGCAAATGAGTTGGCAATAAGTCTGGATGAGATTGTTCAAAGCTCACAGATGCAGAGTGGTGAAGGCGGAGGGCAAAGTCAGTTTACAGATAGCAAGCCACAATCAGGAAAGGACAAGGTTGGCGAGATGAAGCAGCAGCAACAGTCGCTTAAGCAGCAGCTGGAGGGAATGATTAAGCAAATGAAGGGTGAAAAGGGAAGAAAAAGAGATAAGAAGGGTCTGGCAAAAATGCTGGCAGAGAGGGAGATGATGCGACAGGCGATGGAAAAGCTTAAGAAT
>CAYXQX010000469.1:0-2685 GCA_964467485.1 uncultured Porphyromonadaceae bacterium
CCGACTATTTTAATAATTATTTTACCTCCTTGGGTAAGGATGGTCAGCCACATTCATTGTTGTGGTATAAGATTAATGATGGAAGAGTTTTTCTTAAAGACCAAGATACCATCTATGCTCTGCGTGTACCTTTAGATAGTGGGTATATATTAGGGGCTGAGATCGGTTCTAATTATGTGGCTACAAAAATAATGATTAAAGACATTGTGAATTTGTCTTCAAAAGGTAGATTATTGACCATGGATTCAATATCAAATTCTATCATAGATTTCGAACCTTTTATGGAGTTCTATAAAATCTCTTGGGATGAGGCGATGGAATATAGAGATGAAATTGATCAGGCATATAGAGGTGAAGAAGCGAAATATCAGGCTTTGATTAGAAAAAGTAAAGATCTGAACCAAATTATACATGATGGAGAATTAGCAGATTATTTCAAAAAAGTAAAATAGCTTTCTTTCCTTATCATGTCTTGCCCTATTTAAGATTAGTATAATAATTTGCCATTAAGTAGGTTCTATTATCCCCCCTCAATTATTAATGTAATTTATCCATCTGCTACAATAACCTGGTCAAAAAGTTCGAATGTAGAGTGGGATGGCGAACCAAATGGTTCTTCTGCTTGGGTTGACGGAAACAGCTCATCAGATGGCTCTGGTTGGGTTCAGGTTACCCTTGAGTATATGGATTGACTTATAGGTTTTAATTCAACATTATTAGTGTAAATAGTCAATTAATCTCCCCCTACTTGATTTCTTCAATTTTCTTGTTGATATATTCCAGTTTATCATTCATTTTAAAACGATAGTACAATCCCTTTAAGGCAGTTAATGTGGCTGGATCATATTCTTCAATCAGCATAACTTCTTCAAAATAAGGTAGAGCTTTTTTAAAATGGTCATCAGTTATTGCTTTTGCCGCTTCATACCCCTCGTTATCATTAAGAGGAACTTTCTGGGCAATCTTACTCGCTTCAACACCTCGATTATAATGGATTAAACCAGCCATATACATTGCCAGCCAGTACTCTGGTTTTATTTCTACCGCTTTATCAAAAGCTTCAATTGCTTTATCTCCATCCTTTCCCTCAAGGGACTGGCCATATACATACCATAAAGAAGCATTATCATTATCCTGTTCCAGAGCTTTCTCCACATATACAGAAGCCTGGTCAAGATCTTTTTTAGCAAGATAAAAATTAATAAGATCGATATACAACTTTACATTGTCATCAGGATAAGAATTTATTCCTGAATTATATGTTTCAATAGCAAGCAGTGTATCTCCTTTTATCATATGAATAACTGCCATATACTTGAAAACCTGACTCCCTTCATGTCCATATTCCGCAGTCTTTTGATAGTATTCGAGTGCTTTGTCAAATTTCCCCGCCTGATCAGCCGCAAGGGCCGCGTTAAAATAGGCAGCAGTATCCACTTGATTAATATACGGTAATCTGCCAATCTCCAAAACTGTTTCGTACAAGTTAAGGGATGATTCAAAGTTTTTAAGCTCATACTCATCAGTTCCTTTGTTAAATATGTTATTACTAACTCTCTGTATTTCAAACAGAAGTTCCTTTTCATATCTCTTCTTAACATCCAATTCCATCGCTCTTTTAAACGATTGGTAAGCAAGCAATAATGGATTATCGTCCAAGCTTTTAAATTCCTCATTAGTCGAATTAGCAAGCTTGTAGTAACATTGCCCTTTGTAAAGAAAAGTTTTAGCCTGGACGGAGGTTTTAGGATGAATAGAGGCCTGATCAAAACAATCCTTTGCTTTGTCCAATTCATTATATTTCATGTGAGTAAAACCACTTTGCACCTTTGTGCTTTGTCCTTGGATACTTGTCAATCCAATGAGGAAAATCGATGTAAGAATAATTCCTTTCATGATATTGTCTTTAAGATTTAATAAGTCATAGGTAGAAAATGCCAAAACAAGAATTGTGATAGATTATCGGTTCTTGAAGATCGCATTCAACAATTTCAAATTGTGGGGAACAATTCTGATAGTAAATATAAGAAAAGTTATACTCTATTTCAACTACTTCATTTTAACAATAGTAATCACCTCATTTGACTCAAGTGTCACATCTGTCTGATTTTCAAAACCCTCTGTTTCAAATTCTACAATACCCTTTTCCTGTAAGGCTTTGAACACATCATCCTCCAAAAGATCCAAATTCCTTTACCGTTGGATGAATTTCAGGATCAACGGTGTTTTCCAAAATATTGTCCCTGATGATTACATGTTTCGGAATCCCCGGATCATCATCCTTAATCTCCTGCAGCCAGGGAAACCTATCTTTCCAGGGTGATTCCTTAATTGGCATCGCCCATAACCTCTGCCATAACTCATTATCAGGGTCTTCAAGGTTTGGAATATACCAGTTCAGTCCACGCGCATCATACATTATCGAAGCTTTTGGACAATTGCGTATCTGATTTCCTTCAATCTTATTATAACGACCACCACCAACCAGAATTCCTGAAGGACAATTAACAATAGTATTATTCAACACATCTATTCCTGAAACCAGATCATCTAAATAGATAGCCCAGTTGTGATGATGGCTCGATTCACCCAGTTCACTTATATGGTTATTCTGTATAACAGTGCCACCCATAGTCCAATCCCTTCCACAATAAATAGCCCCTGCATCTGAAGTATTCAAACAAA
>CAYXQX010000469.1:2695-3716 GCA_964467485.1 uncultured Porphyromonadaceae bacterium
CAGGCGAGGTGGCGTATGGATCCCATGGCCCCCCAGAGTCAAATCACTTCAAAAATAAATAGACCATGCATATGAAGTATTCAAACAAACCAAAGTGATAGCATTATTGTCAATCAAATGATCATTCCCCGTAAAAAGAATAGCATTATGAGGAGCATTGAAAATCCTGTTCTGATCAACCACTTGTCCAACACCAGCAAGCTTTACAGCCGGAGCATAGGTAAGAACATGCATGGCAAAATCATGAATAATATTATTAGTTGCATAGTGATTAGCAGGCGTCAAACTCTCACGCTCTCCCCCATCCAGACTAATCCCCGTATCTCCAATAAATCCAATAGTCGACCCAATCACACCACAATTCACACCACCACTTATCTCGACTGCCGATTGAGCCAGGCGATTGAAATCACATCTTTGCACCCTTACCGAATCGGAATCTGTAACCTTAAGAGCCAATCCATTATGAACACTAAATTCAAGGTCATCAATCAGGATATTACTGCAATTTCTTATATCCATCATCACAAAATCCTGATATCCAATATGAACCAACGATTCCGGAGTTTGATTATCAGGAATAATCATCCTGATAGTCCCATTTTCCCTATCGTAGTAGTATTCTCCTGCCTGATCAAGAAATTCAGGCGAGTTGATAGCATAAAGCAAGCCCCCGGATGGCCCGCCAATACCATAACGATGAGGAGCCGCCATCTTAACAATACCTGTTGCGCTGTCGATTGACTCAACCCTCAAAAACTCATCATACCATTTATAACACCAATAACCACCAAGATAAAAATCTAATTCAGTAGATTGAGGATTGCCGACTGCTAACTGCCGACTGGAGACTGGAGACTGAGAACTGGAGGCTGCCGACTTAAGACTGCCAACTAATTCTCTGCTAATAAAGCTACCACCAATATTCGTAGAATCATCCTGTCGCGGAATAGAACCACGACTGATTACAGAATCAATCCTGATGTAACTATCATTGGGAAATCGGGCCAGTTCCATTGGG
>CAYXQX010000470.1:0-3714 GCA_964467485.1 uncultured Porphyromonadaceae bacterium
ACCGCTGTGATCTGCCGGAGATAACACAGGTTCAAAGAGTATAGATTTTTTAGGTGAATTTTTTAAGCAAGCTCTGCACGGACGTACCGTAGTATGATTTAACTTCACATTTAGGTTTTGATGCGGTAGTGGATTGAAAGAAGGGAATCCAAGATGGCACCAACAATACTCGACGAACTAAAAATAGAAAACAGAGAAAAGATACTTGAATTTCTTATATTTTATTCACGTTTTGAATATGCTCTCAAAAGAACAAGAAATGTAAAAACTAAAAATGGGGATGCTGAGGCAAATTTTGAAAAATTTGTTGCTAAAAATGCAGATAAGTTTAACCCAAAGCGCACAAAGGTTATAGAAGAGGCAGTTAATTATTTGTTAGAGTTTCCGGCAAAAAAACAAATTGTGGAAGACTATCAACTAAAGTTTGTTGAAAATCCCGCTACCCAGCATGGTCCAATTGCTTTACGAGTTTTTCAATGTATAAGAATTACCCGCAATAATCTTTTTCATGGCGGCAAGTTTCCTCATAATCCAGCACCAGAGATTTCAAGGGATGAAAAACTTATTCAATATTGCATAATTGCGCTAAAGAAATTTCTAAATTTTGATGGTCAGGTTTCTAGTTTCTTCTGGGAAATAGAATAGTTATAAGCAAAAAATTTTAATGACGACCAATTTGTTTCCTCTTGACAAAGGTGATAGAATATTAGTAAGCACACTCTCAAGAGTTATAAGATCAGAATATTAATAAGTAATTAGCCTCTACCTGAATCCCTATGTTTTCAGCAGAAAAAGACTTAGTGCAAGCGTTCAAGGATGTTGTTACAGACTTCTTGAAATATAGCCTTGGGAAGTCTCCGTCCCCGTTTTTTTTGGTGGAAGAGTTTAACAGCCACTGCGGCATTGCTGACCTTGTGGTGGGAACAGGCCTTCCTCTTGATCCACAAGAACTTTCCAGGAAAACCATCAGCTGGAACTGGGTGCGCCCTGTTTTTGATCTAACTAAAGATCAAGAAATTGAGATAAATGGTTTCATGCAGACCTATGGCATCTCGAAGACAACAGCAAGAGCCAGGCTGAAAGAGTATTCAGAAGCGGGCTTTCTGAAGAAGATTTCGAAGGGGCAGTACAGAGTTGTGAGGGAGTATAAACTTGTTACCGAGACTATTATATCTATTGAAGCAAAGCTCAAAAACTGGCAACGAGCTCTTCATCAGGCAATAAGGTACAAGAGGTTCTCAAATAAGTCTTATGTTCTCCTTGATAAAAAATATATTAGACCGGCATTAAAGAATATCCATACCTTCCAGGAAAGAAATATTGGTCTCATGTCGATGGATAATGACGGATATACGATCCATCACAGCCCAAAAGCCAAAGATGCGCCTCAAACTCACTCGTTTTTTAGGCTCAACGAAGCAGCTTTCGACTGCTTTAAGGGGCAGGAGGCATATGCCTGAGTAGGCGGTTCCAAACTGGTAAATGCCCACCACGGCAGTTATCGTCAAAAAATATAATCCCCGCAGCATCAAGCCTGCCGTACAGTTGACTTGCCGTCCTGATTCTATCCGCAAGATTCTGTTTTCTGTCTTGTAGATTTTGCCCTGCCAGCTCACGATAAAGATCTGTCATTAATTGAAACTGGTGTTTGTAAAGTGGATGCTGGCTGAAGTGAGGAGCCTGGCCACTGGCAAATACAGCTTCGGAGTAATCGGTTGGGGTATAGATTTCATCCCAAAGTTCGGGAAAGTCACTACGAATTTCATCTGCCGTAAACCATCGCATCCAGTTTAATAGCTTTGGCAGGAAAATTCTTGCAGCAGGGCCCCTTCTCTCCTGATCATCCTCCAGAAATTTATCGATTGAAAACCCCCTGGTATTTTCATAGGCTCCCATTGTGATGCCATAAGGGTCGAGGAGAGTCATTAATAAGCCTTCAGTATTACAATACCCACAGATTACCCTTAGTTCCGCTTCCTGAAGATCTTGAATAAAATTAACATATGAGAGCAGTTTATCGTAATTTTGTAACTGCTTTGATATCTCATCAAAATAGATAAGCAGATAAACGCCATGGATTTCAGGATATGATGTAGCCCAGTCTAACATTGAGACCCGGAAATCATCATCTAAAAGCATCGGCGCAGTCAGAGGTAGTGTCAGGAAAAGCTGTTCACCATTTCCACTTCGGCCATAAGCATGTAGGAATGGATCGACAAATAATCCTTTTTGTTGTGGAATGAAGTCTGAAACCAGATCTGGAAAATATCGTGCCGGGATGATTAGTGATTCAAATTCGTTCTGTAATTGAAATTCAAGGCATTGCTCAGCCGCCTCATAGGCCTTGGACTCATAGTCAGCTGTTGAAAATCCCTCCATTAAGGCCTCTGGGAAAAAGTGGTAGGATTGCAACTTGGCTTTTTGTGAGTCAGGCACATAAAACTGAGGGTCGAACAAACTGTTTTCTTTAATATTTGTTTGTACCCCCTCCAATCTTTCCCTTTGAAAATGGACGGGGCTGAATATGATCCCATTACCTGAACCGTCCTCTCGAAATGAATCTAAGTTCCATATGGTATTATGCCCAGCTTGATGAAAAATTTTCATGTTATTGATTCCCTGATCTCATTAAGTTTTTGTATGATAGTTTCTACATTTCTGAAACGCCTGTATGGGTGAACCTGGAGCAGTTTTTCGACAAATCGGGCTAACTGCTCATTGATAGAATCATTATAGTCACGAATGTTGCCGAGATTCCCCTGAGAAAAATTTTCAATAATTTGAGCCGCAATTTCACAAACATCCCCGTATGGAAATTGGCCGGTCAATATGTAAAAAGCGATGACACCTACCGCAAACTGGTCAGTTTTATAAGTAATGTCAGTCTTTGTATTTGTTAGCTGCTCTGGCGCAGCGTATCGAGGTGTACAGGGAGTATTGAAAAGTGTAAATTCTTGGGTGCCCGGGCGAAAACTTTTGGCTATTCCGAGGTCAATAATTACTGGTTTCAGATCTGTTCGAAGTAAAATATTGTCTGGTTTTAAATCACGGTGGGCAATTCGAGCCCCCCAAAGGAGAGATAGCGCTTGAAATAAGTGAGTAAGGAAGTTGACAAGGTTAAGTTCATTTTTGAGATTTTCTAAGCAGTCTTCCCACGGGATGTGATCAATATACTCTTCTGCAGTAAGAAGAAATGGTTTTATCTGCATTGCTTTGAGATCGTCAAGCCTTTGTTTCTGATCAGCCTGACGGGTATCAAAACTGTCATAAAAATCTATAAGGATACTATCAGTAATGAAAGTCTGGTAAAACAATTTAGGGAAATATTCGGAGTCCAGACTCCCCAGGACTCGTATCTCCCGCTGAATTCTTCCGACATTAATAGGGTTTTTTGCACAGAGCTTTATGATACAGTTAATGTTAGTGGAAACCTGTGGACCTTGGAATACTACCCGCTGACCCGAGGCCGGTAACTTGTCAGCAGCTCTGAAGTCAGCCTCAATAAAAGAGAGAATTTCGTTAAGTGTGGTGACATCCATTGGCTGTTAATACCTTCAGTTAGATGTTATGCATGGATACCAAAAAGCCCATAACAACAGAAAAAATAATTGCAGCAAATTGAGAGGCCACTGTTTGTCTAACAAAGTTTCATAAGGAACTCAAGTGAAATTCATCAAGGAGGTTAAGACCTTATCGCAGTGTTTTGTGTCATGG
>CAYXQX010000471.1:0-3699 GCA_964467485.1 uncultured Porphyromonadaceae bacterium
GAACAAGTGACCCGTAACGGGTCAGTCCCTGTTCAGGACAGCTGCCGCAAACTCCTGGACCCTCTAACCAAAGGAAAAAAGGCATGGAGTCTGAACTGGTGATGACAAGTAACCCTCAAAGGATGAGTAGTCTTTTTGAATAATCAGGAGCTGGCTGGATCTTGTATCAGCAAAGTGTCCTATAAGGGGGATCCCTTATATAACCCGAATGTAGTGCAAAACCAAGAACCAGTCTTCCGTCTCCGGTCCTCGGTCGGGAGCGAAGCGACTCCTTTCCCCATCTTCTGTCTCCGGTCTTTCATATTTAAAACAGGCCAAATTTTCTATAATGAAAATATCACCGAGGGAATCTGGTTATGGTTAATCAACATCCCGATAAACGCTTGCAGATCAAAATAGATCAGCTGCGGGAGCTGTGGCGGGGAATAGTTTGAAGAACTTGGAAATTTAATTATTCAATCAGATCATCTACCAAATTCAAATCATGGACATAGCGCGCGATCCTGTCGCCATCATACAACTTTAATTGGTCGCCCATTGAGGCGGCATATTTTTTGCATTCTAGAGAATAACCAGAAGTAGTAACTAAATAAGCTCTTTTGCAATTCGATATATTTTGCATGCTGCCGATAATTTCTCTCGCAGTTTTTACACCAACATTATTCTTGTATCGTTTACACTGAATGATTATCTTTTCTCGTTTAGATTCATAGAACCTTTCAGCAATAATATCAATCCCACCATCATGCGATTTACCTACATGCTCAGTATATCCATACCCTAAAGATTTAAATAGTTTTGCAATCAACTTCTCAAATTTTTCTGGAGAGAGTTTTTGTAAGCTGGACTTAATGGAATTCAGATCACTCAAATCGATTTGATTTGAGTTTATTGACTTTTTCACTTGTTCGCTTTTTTCCTGATTGACAGAGTTAATCTGAAAAATATCAAACAACCATTCATCGGTTGTGAAGATATCATCCTTTGTAAGTCCCTGTGATGCATTAGCATCAATCACTTGTTGGGCTAACATTTGTTTTTGTTCAAGTTTTTTATAAATTCGTTCTTCAATGGGAGCTTCCATCCATAGTTCATATACTGTGACCCGGGATTCTTGGCCAGCTCGATGGGCCCTATCCTCTGCCTGGCTCATTATCGCCGGATTCCACCAGTGGTCAAAATGGATAACATAAGACGCCTCTGTTAGATTCAAACCTAAACTTCCTGCACGGGTGCTGATTAACAAAACATGGATATCGGGGTTATTTTTAAAATCATCGATCACATAATCACGTTTTGACGGTGTCATGCTGCCGGTATATTTTTGAATTCCATAGCCAGATAAATTTTCTTCAATCTTGTTAATTCCTTCTGCAAGATACTGAGAAAATATCAATGCTTTATTTCCAGAGCTCCGGACTTCTTCAATAATATCTTTAGCAGCTTCGATCTTTGGACTTTGGATGGAACCTTTAGGGAAATTACTAACTTGTTTTAGTTTATTTAATAATGCAAAGATGTGTATCTTGACATTCTGATGATTGGCATGTAATTCTGACAATTTAGCTACACCATGTTTAAGGATATTTTGGTATTGATTCTTTTGATCCTCAGACATTTCTAACCAAATGACTTGCCTCGTCTTAGGAGGCAAATCCTCTAAAACATCTTTCTTGAGCCTTCGCAACATAAATGGGGATATCAAATCCCTTACTCTTTGTGGTGATGTAATTTCCTTGGAAATCAACTCCTGCTTCATTAATGAAAAAATTGATTTGACATCTTCAATTGAATTCTCCAAAGGTGTTCCTGTTAAGGCCCACATTATTTTGTGATTAATTCTTTTAACGGCTTTATATCTTTTTGTGCTTTTATTCTTGATTAAATGTGCCTCATCAAGTACTACTAGATCAAATTTGTTAATATCTATCTTTCCACTTAGCCTCACATTATCTCTGCGGTAAGTATCATAACTAGTAATACAAACATGATAGTTAGCGTTCCATATCAGATCTCTCTGATTTTTAACTCCTCTCACCTTCACATACGCCAACTCGTTTTTGCTCCATCGATATACATGCTCTTCCCAGACTCTTAAAACACTAACCGGGCATAATATTAAAGCTGACCTGATTTTTCCCTGGCGGAACAATACTCTCATTGCTAAGATTGCCATTACCGTCTTACCAGTGCCCATTTCATCAGCTAAAAGGAAAAAAGCATTTTCCAATAGTTTTTTAATTCCCTCTATTTGATAAGGATAGGGTTTATAACCAGGAGGAAGAAACCGATCGGCTCCCTGTTGTACCATAAACTCAGGTGGAGGATATAAGAGCGGCTTGATTAAATCAAAAAAATTCGGGACCAACTGATTTTTAATAGCTGGATTATCTACAATTTTTTCATCAGCATCCCTTCTATCTTTCTTCCCTGCCTGGTTTGTAACAGCATTTCGTTTCCTTCGTCTTCTTTTACTAGTAGCCTTGGTAAAGGCATTTTTCCACTCATCAAAACCGTATTGTTTTCCACGAACCTTCCCGGCTTTAAGAAGCAGAAAGATATTATTACTGATGTCAACATCAAAATCGTAAATATCAAAACCAATGGTTTCAACATTAATATTCAAGTCGATCGCAATGATATCTGGAGGCAGCGGCAATAATGGAACTCTACTAATTGTAGAATCAATCGATAACTGGATAGTTTCATATCCAGTAAAGAACAAATCCAAATCTAAAAATTCTTGGACGATCTCTACTAGATTTGACCCTGGAATAAGATTTTCGGAAACCGACAAATCATCATAAATTAAATTAGAATATACAATCGGAACTGAAACCAATTCCGAGAAAAAGTCCATTGAGACGTTCGTAATAATGGGGTCTGGGGTTAACAGATGAATATGATCAACTGGTTCCTTCCATCTGCCAATCTTAGAGGCAAACACAGAAGTTTTATTGATTGGTGAAAGCCGTTTTCCGATTTTTTTCCTTAATTGGAGAGGCACAATTACTCTCCGATTTTTTTCAGATGCGCTTCTGTTAAAGCAGCTTTAACCCGAGAAAATGGTTCAGAAAGTTTATTTATTGTGAATAAATCATGGACTTGATCAGCAAGTTTTGCTTCCTGGGGAAATTTGTTATGGCTGATTAACTTGTTATTTTTCTGATCGATATAAAATATTGGCTTATTTACTTTTAGTCTCGCTTCGAGGAACTCTCTTTTATTTACAATTACAAACTTCAAATCACTTGTCAACATTTTTATTATAGGTATAGCTATTAATTCAGTATATATATAATTGACTATTGATCCACCATAGAGAATATTTTGAAGAGATGTTGGTTCTATGGGGCTTGTAATACGGAATTCAAGGGGATAGGTATCTTTATCCGTTACCAAACAACCTCCCCGATAAACTTCGTTCTCAAATATATTGCAATCCAAGAATCCTAATTGAATTGGTTTATCCTTATTTTGATCTTCCATATGACTCCTAACCTCCTTAAAACTTTCTTTACTGATTGCACAACAGGTGCTTACTTCCTATCTTATCTAGACAATTCACTTATCCACAAACCTGCTAATTAGATACTACCACCAATCGGTTCTTCATTTTTTTTTACAAGTTAATCAATAATATCTAAGAATTCAAGTAAAACATCTAAATAAACAAAACCCTCAGAGAGAGCAGTCAGC
>CAYXQX010000472.1:0-3695 GCA_964467485.1 uncultured Porphyromonadaceae bacterium
TTATTATCAATGATAAAACCTGAATCACTGTCAGCCGAGTGGATTTCTGAGAGAAAAAATAAATTCAGTAAAGATCCGGCCATTATGGAGGCTATGATTTATGCATTGTACCTTTTAGAGCATCTTAAACTAACAGACTTGGAATTCATATTTAAGGGGGGAACGAGTCTTGTTTTATTAATGGATCAACCAAAAAGATTTTCTATTGATATTGATATAATCCTGAAGCCAACAGTTACCAAAGAATTTTTGGAAACATATCTTTCAAAAATAATTGCAACAAGTGTTTTTACAGAAATGGAATTGGATGAAAGGAGAAGTTATCAGGGAGGTATACCAAAAGCACATTATAAATTTTTCTATGAATCAAATATTGGAACCAGGGATAGGGAAGGGAATGTAATATCAAATCCTCAGCGAGAAATTTTGCTTGACATAGTTTTTGCAAAGGATCCTTATCCTGAGACTATTGAACGGCCTATAGAGACCGAATGGCTTATTCAGGAAGGTGTATCAGTAAAAATAATTATGCCTAATATCGATTCAATTGCAGGTGATAAGTTAACTGCTTTTGCTCCAAATACCACAGGAGTACCTTATGGCATCAAGAAGGAGAAAGAGATTATGAAGCAATTGTTTGATATTGGGTGTTTATTTGATGAATTAAAGGATATTGAAGTTGTAAAACAATCATTTCGCAACTCTGTCAAATCTGAAATTGAATATCGGCCAGAACGGAAAATCGAGTCTGCTGAACAAGTTCTTCAGGATATTATTGATACCTCATTATTAATTTCAGGAATTGTCAACTTATCCAAAAACGAAGAGAGTCTGCCTCTGAGAGAAATTAATGCTGGAATAAATCAATTTAAGCATTATCTTTTTGAAGGAACCTTCGGATTATTGGAGGCAAAGGTGGCAAGCTCAAAAGCTGCTTTGCTCGCAGCAATAATATTAAAAGATCACAAAGGTGATTTGCAGAAATTCAGTCTTGATATACCACTAAATGAATATATGATAAGTAACCCGGATTACAACCATTTAAACAAACGATTGAAATTTATTGCACAGGGTGAAGCACTTTTCTATTGGTTTCAAACTCTTAAAATACTTTTTCCATAGAAATCAGGAAATTTTAAAAAAAAGGCTTGAGGCTTGAGAACAAGTAAAAGTTGACAGTAATAAAGTTTTGAGTTTTTATAATTATCCTCAACTCGCACCACGCAACCCGCAACCCGTAACTTGCATTTAAGAAGGCAATTCACCAACTTGCACAACCAAACACAAATAAACTCCTTGCTATGCGTAAAAAATCAAGATTACTTATCTATTCTATTAGCCTGATTTTCCTTCTGGCGATGATTCTTGTCCTGCAAAGAAAACAAGCCCCTGTGCCGGAACCCGAAAAAGGATATGCACCAACAGAGTGGCACCTGGCTCAAAGAATTTTCCCACATTCGGAAATGACTTCAGAGGCTTATGAGGCTACCAGAGAAGAGGCTATACAATTTGGACGAAAAGCCCTGAAGTTTAAATCAGGAACGATGAAATGGGAATTTGCCGGTCCGGTTAATGTAGCAGGACGGATTACCGACATGGAGATGCATCACACTGATATAATGACTATTTATGCATGTGCTGCATCGGGCGGAGTTTATAAATCATCTGATCAGGGTGCTTCATGGCGACAAATATTTGAAAATGAATACACCTTGTCGATCGGTGATCTTGGAGTTTCCTATAGTGATAAAAATATTCTTTACCTGGGAACAGGGGAACCAAATGGGGGGAATGGCTCGGTAACCTATGATGGTTATGGTGTGTTCAAATCTACTGATGCCGGTGAGAACTGGGCTCATGTTGGTTTGGAAAATGCCGGAGGGATTGGTCGCGTTGAAGTAAACCCTCAGGATCCTGATAACGTTTTTGTAGCCTGTATGGGAAACCTGTTTGCAAAAAACCCGGAAAGGGGCATTTATCGTACTAAAGATGGTGGTGAGACCTGGGAGAACGTACTTTTTATTTCTGATTCTACAGGTGGAATTGACCTTTGCATACACCCAACTAATCCCGACACTATTTATGCAACTATGTGGGAGAGAGTTAGGCATGCAGAATATCGTCACTTTGGGGGTCCTACCAGCGGAATGTACCGCAGTTATGATGGCGGCGACACCTGGACAGAGCTGACTAATGGTCTTCCTAAAGGAGAGATCTCCAGAATAGGACTGGGTATGTCAATGTCGGATCCAAATATTATCTATGCTCATTATTCTAATACAGACAGAGTGTGGATCGACTGTTTTAAAACCACAGATGGCGGAGATAGCTGGGTAGGCACAGGATCAAATATTGAGGGATCAACAAAAAAAATTGAAGGAAATTATTGGGAAGGTAAAATACAGGTTGATCCTACAGATCCTGATATTTTATGGAGCATGGGAGTTTATATGTGGAAATCAACAAACGGGGCCCAAACATGGAATCAGGTTTCAAGATCTTCCAGCCCTCACAATTATTGGGTTGATAATCACTCTATATACGTACATCCTGCCGATCACAATTTTGTGTTGACAGGTAACGATGGCGGGGTTTATATCTCAAAAGACGGTACGGACCACAACAACAAGGTATTAACACTGCCTATCACCCAGTTCTACACAGTTGAAGTAGCACATCAAAACGAAAATCATCGCTACGGGGGAACACAGGACAGAGGAACACAAGGTACTAAAAGTGGTAAATTCAATGACTGGGAATCAATCCTTGGCGGTGATGGATTTATTGTAAGGGTTGACCCCTCTGATGATAGATATATGTACGCGGCTTACCAGAGAGGTGGATTTAACAGATCAACAAATGGAGGCGAGAGCTTTAGAAATGCCAAGCCATCCAACTCTGATCATTATAACTGGAAAACGCCTTATATCCTTGACCCAACCAACCCCAGCACAATTTATTTGGGTTCACACAGAGTATGGAAATCAACAGACAGGGCTAATAACTGGACCCGCATAAGTGATGATCTCACCGGTGGGTTTTCGGATTGGAACTATGGCACAATTTCTTGCCTGGCAGCTTCAGCTGTAAATGATAAAATTTTAGTTGCCGGAACAGATAATGGTAATGTTTGGGTTACAGTCAACGGTGGTTCAAATAATGAATGGACAAATGTTTCAGATGATCTGCCTCATCGTTGGGTGACCTGTGTGGCTACTGATCCATGGGATGAGAATACTATATATGTAACATACTCCGGAATCAGGTATCACGATAAGGTTCCTCATGTGTTCAGATCTAATGATCTGGGTGTAACATGGACAGATATCTCAAGTAACCTACCTGAATTCCCGGTTAACAATATTCAGATAGATCCTGATAATCATGGTAGCTATTATATTGCCACCGATGGAGGTGTCTTTGCCACTTATGATAACGGGGAGAGCTGGGACCTGATGGGCAGTGGGATGCCCTTCGTGTCTGTATTGGACCTTAAGATTCATCGTCCAAACAGGACTCTTTATGCTGCATCTTTCGGAAGATCGCAATACAAAATTCCACTTAAGCCAGCCAGCAGCAGCAAGATGACCACCCTCACAGAAAACAAGATCTCAGTATATCCAAATCCTTCAACTGGACAGGTTAATATTAGTTTTGGTCTGGAAAAGGAGGCTAAAGGTTCACTCATGATATTT
>CAYXQX010000473.1:0-3688 GCA_964467485.1 uncultured Porphyromonadaceae bacterium
GAGTTATGCCCCGATAAAAATCGGGATCAGCAAGCTGAAATTATGAGTTATGAGTTAAGAGTTATGAATTATGAGTTATGAATTATGAATTATGAGTTATGAGTTATGAATTATAAATTATGAATTATGAGTTATAAATTATGAATTATGAGTTAAACAACTGATTATTAACAGGAATCGTCATCCCCGCGAAGGAGGGGACCCCATGGTATACTTCCTTTTTGACATATAGGCTTTTCACCTCGTCACAGCATATAGAGCAAAGCTCCCTAGCCAATGCCCTCCCTCATAACCATCACCAACCAGGTTTGGAAAAGAGTAGTTAATATGCTCATTAGCAATACTTATCAGATGCTGGAATTCCGTATATTGATTTGCCAGTCCATATAAAACCCAGGCCCGACTGAAGTTTAAGCCATCCAGATGTACTAATTTACCATCTAAACGATCTGAGACCTCGCCAACAGCCAATGTAAAATCGCCCGAGATAATATCAGGAGAAAAAGAAATTAACCAATCCTTGAATTCTGTTCGACTCAATACACGTCTCATTAGGTCTATCTCCGCCAGACATGGTGAAAGGAAGTCAAAACCACTGGGTTCCCAGTTCAGTGGGCAATTAGTATCGTTTAAGTAGAAGTCTATGGCTCTCGATTCAATAGCCGTCTTTAAAACATCATGACTAACAGTTTCAGCATAATCCCATGCAAAAGCCAGCCCAAATGCTGTGTTTGCATGCTCTCCTACCCTAATAGGATAAAGAAGCTTCGGTAAAAACTCTATATACCTTTCAACAATAAGGTCGGTTAAGGGCTGTAGGTCGCTCTCCAGAGTTCTGGCAAGGGAATCATCCCAGGTATGTAGTTCCTCTGCCAACTTCAGTAACCAGGCCCAACCATAAGTTCGTTCGTAGGATTTGTTATGTTCACCATGGAAGTACTCGAGTTCGGCAATGATATTCTCCTGTGAAATATTTTGAAGAAGTTTGATTTTAATTTCCTCAGCCCTTTTTAAATCAGGAAATTCCTTTAATAATTTTACCAAAGACCAGTGCCCATGAACCGATGAATGCCAGTCAAAACAACCATAAAAAGCAGGATGCAAAACATTTGGTTCCGCAATATCTTCCATACCACCAATTGTCTGCCCTAGCTTATTTGGATATTCATTCTGCATACAAGCTAAGGGCAGCTCAGCCAAAACATTAGCCTGCTCCAGATTTAATTCAATAGTTTTTTCAACTGTATCCTCATCACTCCCAGCACAACCTACAGCTATAAGAATAATGATTATCGAAAGGTATTTAAACATAGATATTTTACTCCCTTCGGTCGCGTGATTCTGCTCGCTTTGCTGTGATTTAGGTTAATTGAATAACTCATAACTATTTTATCATCACATCAACCTTCTCTTCGCTCATAATTTCTATCCAAACAACAAGCTTGTAGCTTCCATCCGTATCTCTTACAATCCCCTGAGTTGCATCAATTGCCTTTTGATTAACCAGAATTTCAGAGGCGGTTTCTTTTCCCCAATCTTTAACAATGAAGCATAAATTGAATACCGGACTATTACCATTTGCCAAAATTACGAATTCGATTTTTTCTCCTGCACCCTCAATAATATATGCTCGCTGAGGTTTCTCATACCAGGCCTCACCCTCTCCTTCCATCTGTATATCAGGAGCTTGATTCCATGATTTAGCCAGCTTCACCAAGTCAGTTTCATCTGTCTTAAGCATAGCCTCCATCAGGAGCTTTTCATAAAATGGTTTATCCCCTTCAGCCTCCCTATATACCGGCAAATAAACATGGGTTAAGGAGCTATGGCCAGTTCTATCTGGGAAGCTGGCATACCTTCCATCTGAAGGCATCTGAGCAACTGGCCAGTGATTCCATGTTGGAAACACAGAATATGGGGTTATCTCACCACCATAGACATTTGAGCCCTTGAAAGCCTCGCCGATGGTAATTGGATCATAATCACCAGTATAATTTACTATCTGAATACACTGATCTTCTGGTTCACTTACATTTGGAGGAGGGGCCTTAGTCCAGTTATATGATTTAGAATCACCAGACATATTTTGCATAGTAACCGTATTCTCTGTTTCAATAATCTGCTCGGGATGCTGATCCGGTCCGAATATTGCCATGGATTCCTGCCACTCATGATTCCTCTCCCCGCTGGTCCACAGGTGCTTCTGCTTGATAGCGATCCCATCAGGATAAATACAATAATACCAGTCGGCTACATCATACCAGCCTGTTTCCTCAACATAATTAGCCTTAACAAGATTAACATCGGCAAGAGGGAAGCGATAATGAACTACCACTCTTGCAGGAGTATTTTCCAGTATCCTGGCATAAGTAAAATAGTTCCCCTTATCCGACATAGGTTCCTGGCAACCATCTCCCCCTGATGTACCCCACGTTTCGTTAAACTCATTGCTGTACCATTGGCCTTTCTCATTCACCATCATGGGGATATAACTTACACCTCTCCAAAAAACAAATTTTGATGGATTGTTATCAAATCCAACTACTACATCAGGATGATCACTGAAGCACCATAGGTTATCCCAGATATCATAGAATTTCAAGTGATCATATTTGGCACCGAACTTCATTTTTGTATTTCCCGATGGCAATATCCTTGTATCCATCTCAATATCTGTGGTTTTAGCACCAGACAAATTATAGTATTCATATATCTGTTTATCAGACAATGCTGAATTATAGATTTTCACCTCATCAATCAGACCGTCAAAAGCGAATTGAGCCGGGAAGGTGTTACTTCTAACCGGATTGATTGGCCGCCTGGGTTTGCCACGGCCTATCCTGATATCATTTCCACTTAGGATTATCTTTCCGGGTTTGATCTTCCTGGTAGCAATAAGTTGATCATCAACATAAAGTTTCATTAATCTATCTGTATTGCTGTATGTGGCCGTTAATAGATACCAGGCTCTCCTATTCAGCACCAAATCCCCTATGATCTCTTCCCAGCGGCCTCCTACATTCAATTTAAATCCCGGGTTTCCATCACCATTAATACCAAGGAAGAAACCCTTTTCTTTCTCCTGAACAAGATTAACAGTGTAATTGCCATGTTTTCTACTAATCTCCACTTCCTCAGGAATATCATCACACTGTTGAACAAGTGGGCACCAACTCCAGGGATAAGAACCAAGGGAAACAAAAGCCTGCAAACTAATTTCATTATCAAGTATTAGCTCCCTATTTAGATTGATCTCAGTATTATAACCATCAAATTGCAGGCAAGTTCCGGATACTCCTTTTCGCCAAAGCACTTTCCTACCCGATACAGGTATTGCAGCAGATCCAACATATTCTTTCGTTGATTCCCCCCGTCCTTCATTAAAACCAAAATACAGGCAAGGTGTTCCGGAAGCTGGTATATTCTCTGATCCTTCAACCACAACCGGGTCAATAATAAATTCTGATTTTATAATATTTCCTTCTTCTATACCGTGCCTGGTTAATTGTATATCCTGACTAATCAGGTTACCCTGGTTATTCCAATCATCGGTCTTTTTTTGACCAGGATAAATAATACGGGAGATTTTTCCATTGGGATAAATTGCAAAGTATTCATCCAAAAACCCTTCCGGACTCACACCTACATCCGGATTTCCGGCTTCAAAACGTCTAAGGTACCTCCAATG
>CAYXQX010000474.1:0-3683 GCA_964467485.1 uncultured Porphyromonadaceae bacterium
AATGCAAAAATGAGGATTACTTTATTAAGGGTCAGCTTTAGGTCAGAAATAATTCCTAAATCAATCAATGAGGATCTTATTGATGGATGTTCAATTTTTGAAATCTCATCAACCACATCATCGAGTGTAATTTTCGTATTATTGAAATTCTTGACTTTTATAGGATCCCAAATTATCAGGATTGTAGCTCCTTTCTCTGATTCAAATGATCCATGTTGCTCACGAGGAGATATGAGCTGATACGATCCACGGGGAAAGTGTTTGCCGTTATTTATGTATTCCCCTTCAAGTATAAAATGCTGTTCAGTAGTAATGTGTGAATGTGGTGGGATAACAAAACCCGGAGGTAGTTTTAGCAATACTGTTCGACTGCCATTTTCATTCCTCAATACTTTACGTTTTGTTCCAGGGAAATAGTCGTTGGCATTTTCCCAATGTTTTTCATCAAATATGTTCCTTGTTCTTTTCATGACGGTTTTTTTAGTTGTAAAAATTTTACTGTTGTCATTGACCCCGGATGGTAACTATTATAGTAATGTTTGTAGATTTAATTTCTCTAGTTTTCATTCAGTTCATTGTTTTTATATGCTTCAAAAGCTTGTTTCACATTCATTTCGCCTGCTCCAACAAAAATTTTCACATTTGATTTTTCCAATATAGAACCGGCGTTTCCACCTGGACCATTTCCAGTTATTAAAACATCAGGTTTTAATTCAAAAAGTTTTTGAGCTGTACGGGTTCCTGCGCCATGAGCTTCATTCTCAATATCCTGGTTATTGTAATGTTCCAGAAGATTTTGATCCTCATCAAAAAGCAGGATAAACTCTGTTCTTCCAAATCTAGGATCCATTGTGGATTCCCATTCAGTTCCTTTTGTTGTAAAAGCTATTCTCATATTTTTTTGAGTAAATTTAAATGTTTATTATTAAATACTGAATGAATGTTTTCATTTTGTTCCCCATTCCTGTTTTTGTAGCTGTACTCTTTTTAAATTATATTATTTATAAAGTTAAGCTAAGAATAGAATTCCATGCATTTAACATGAGTTCGGAGAGTTCTTTTTCCTCTATTTCCACTATGGTTTTCCCGGAAGTCATTGCTTTTGTAAACTCTTCGGTATATGGTAATTCAGTAATAAGCTGGATATTATTTTCTTTTAAAAACGACTTGATTTCTTTGCTTTTTTGTGTGTTTATGTCTGCTTTGTTGATTATGCAACCGGCCTTGATATTAAAGGTTTTCACCAGCTGATATACTCTTTTTAAATCGTGTAATCCTGATATAGATGGTTCGGTTACTAAAACCACCAATGAAGCACCGCTCAAGGAGGAAACAACTGGGCATCCAATGCCGGGAGAGCCATCGATCAGTATTAAATTCTTATTAACACTTTCAGCGAGGTTTCTGGCTTCATTTTTCACTTTAGCAACTAGTTTTCCCGAATTGTCAGCGCCTATATTTAATCTGGCATGCACCATTTGACTGCCTGTTCTGACGTTTGAGATATACCATTCCCCCACCTGGGGTTTTTCATTGATAATTGTTTTAGTAGGGCATATTCGGGCACAATAGCCACATCCTTCGCAGCTAAGTTTATCAACTATATATTGATCTTTTTCAAATTTGATAGCTCCGAATCTGCATATTTCCTGACATTTACCACATAAGGTGCAATTTTCCTGTATAACATGAGCCATTTCGCCGCTATAGAAATCCTCCCTTTTGGCAACATCAGGTTTCATCAGAAGATGCATATCAGCAGCATCGACATCACAATCGGCAAGAATAACATCCTCACCTGCCAGGAATGCGAAAGCGGCAGTAAGTGAAGTCTTCCCGGTACCACCTTTCCCTGATATGACAACAATTTCTTTCATTACTAAACTTTAATATAAATATTATGTAAGTAATCTTTAATCTCTTTCAAGGCCATCTCCATCTCAGAAACTTGTTGATACACTATCTCTCCTTTGGAGTATAGCTCAGCAATTTTTCGACTGTTAGGTATTTTAGCAAGTATTTTGATATCCTCTTTTTTGCAATATTCCAGGACTTCATCATTACCTATGCCATATCGATTTACTACAACACCAAATGGTTTACTCATGTTCCTCATTGTTTCAACGGCCAGCTTGAGGTCGTGAAGGCCGAAAGGAGTTGGTTCGGTGACCAGGATTATAAAATCTGCGTCCTTAGTAGCTTCAATAACCGGACAGGATGTGCCAGGTGGAGCATCAAATATTTGAAATTTCACATCAGGGAAGTGTTGATCAATATATTCAATGGTTTGGGAAATCAGAGGTACAGCCTGTTCTTCTCCAATATCAAGGCGACTTTCAATAAAGTTTAGGTCCCCTTTTTTGTATAGGCTTAATTTGCCCATCTTTTGTTTGATCATTGGTAGGGCAGATGTTGGGCATAACTCTGAACATGCATAACATCCATGACATAGTTGTGGAAAGACCATTATTTGATCTCCCAATTGGATGACTGCATTAAAATTACACACATCCTGACAAAGGCCGCATAGAGTGCAATTTTGTTCCTGCCATTGGGGCGTCATTTTATATTTATCCTCGGAGAAAACGAGATCTCCGTGTATAAATAAGCCTGAGTTGGGCTCCTCCACATCCAAGTCTGCCAATACTATTTCGAAATCTTCAGATAAATATGTTGAGAGATTAGTTGAGAGCGTAGTCTTTCCTGTCCCTCCCTTTCCGCTTGCAATTGAAATTTTCATACAGAATTTTGGAGAAAAAGTAAGGACAAGCTGCAAAAGAGCCTGTCCTTTTCTTAAGTTACAAATTAATTGTTTTTAGAAGCAGCTAGCTGCTTTTCCAAATAAGATAATTGATCTTTTAGTACCCTGATATCATTTTCTATCAGAGTTTTCTCTGAGACCGCAGGATCATTATCTACATTAAGGTTTTGGTTATCGCGTCTGAATCTGAAACCTTGTCCTGAGCCGAATCGAAATCCTCGTCCTAGACCTCTCCCGTTAGCAGAACCTCTTCCTCTTCCTCCCCCGCCAAATCCTGATCCTTGATAAGACTGATTACTAATAAAGCCTGGCTGATTGTTCCCAGTACAATAGCCTTGAGCTCTGCCGGTCATGGCGCCTTCTCCATCTGGGCCTGTTTTGTTACCTCTTGGCATTTTTACCTCCTATTTTTGAATGTGAATTTATTCTGTTAGTGCAACATATTCCATGACCAAAGCCACCGGCAAGGTTCTCTAGTTTTGTTGAAGAACACACGGGACATTTGCTCAATGGTGAGTCGATGCTTGTTTTAAACATATGACCACAATCGAAACAGCGAATAATATTATTTCTGAAATGTATATTCCCGCCTTCAATTGTCAATAGCTGCCCTTTGATTAAAAAGTCAGCAATTTTCTTTCTGGATTTGTCAACAAGCCTGCTGAAAGTGGATCGTGATATACCCATCTCCTTGGAAGCTTCTTCATGCGACATGCCCTCTGAGTCAGCCAGTCTGATTGCTTCGAATTCATCCAGAGAAAGAAGTCTTTGCTCAAGATTCTTGCTGGCGATACCAACAGGTTTGAACTCTACAAAAAGAGGTGGCTCGTATACAATTCTATTGTTTTCAGGGCGCGGCATATGTTGTTTTTAACCTTTCCAAGTGCAAAAGTAATGAACATATGTGCAAAAACAAATTATT
>CAYXQX010000475.1:0-3681 GCA_964467485.1 uncultured Porphyromonadaceae bacterium
CCGGACTATGTTGTTCCATATTGAAAAAATGGAATGGGATGACACTCTCCTGGAAGCCCTGAATATTCCATCAATAATGCTTCCTGATGTTTTACCTTCAGCTGCCGATTTTGGGAAATTGGAAATCAATGGCAATAGTATTCCAATCAGTGGGCTGGCCGGCGATCAGCAAGCAGCATTATTTGGACAAGCCTGTCTTGAGCCGGGAATGGCAAAAAACACTTATGGCACAGGTTGCTTTATGCTTCTTAATACAGGAGCAAAAATGTATAAGTCGGAAAGTGGCTTAGTCTCAACTTTGGCATGCTCAACCAACAATAAACCTGTGTATGCCCTTGAGGGAAGTGTTTTTATTGCAGGCGCTGCCATTCAATGGCTTCGCGACGGGCTAAAGATTATCAAAAGTGCTCCTGAATCTGAGGATCTAGCTAAGGAAGCGGAAGGATCAGAGGATGTTTTTGTTGTACCGGCATTTGTAGGCCTGGGTGCTCCTTATTGGGATATGTATGCCAGGGGTGCAATGTTTGGATTAACCAGAGATACATCTATTGCTCATATAGTTAAAGCCACTCTGGAATCATTAGCTTATCAAAGCAGGGATGTGCTGGAGGCGATGATAAAGGATTCAGGACTGGATTTAAAGAGCCTGAAAGTAGATGGAGGAGCTGTGGTCAATAATTATTTGATGCAGTTTCAGGCTGATATTTTAAATGTCCCGGTGGAGCGCCCCGAAGTTGTGGAGACAACGGCCATGGGTGCGGCCTATCTGGCAGGAATACAAATTGGATGGTGGACAAAAGATGATATAGCCAAGGAAAGGAAAGTTGAAAGGATGTTCGAACCAAAAATGGATGAAGACAAACGGCAATCCCTCTACAAAAAGTGGAAAGAAGCCGTTCGCCGTACCATGAACTGGAGTGATCAATAAGCATATGATGATACGAGAAAAGAACATAAAGGCCCTGAACCAAAAGTTCGATCTTCTGATAGTCGGCGGTGGGGTAACAGGTGCCGGCATTGCTCTGGATGCAGCCTCGCGGGGGCTGAAGACAGCATTAGTTGAGAAAGATGATTTTGCATCAGGAACCTCCAGCCGATCTACCAAGCTGGTGCATGGCGGCTTAAGATATTTGAAACAATTGGAGATTGGCCTGGTAAGTGAAGTGGGAAGGGAAAGAGCCATCGTCCACAGGAACGCTCCTCATCTTGTAATACCGGAAAAAATGCTGATGCCACTCATCAAAGGTGGTACATATGGAAAAATATCAACTGCACTGGGTTTAACTGTTTACGATATTCTTGCCGGGGTTAGGAAGTCGGATCGCAGAGAGATGTTATCCAGGGAGAAGGCACTGCAGACTGAACCACTTCTCAATCCTGAAAAACTTGTTGGAGCAGGGTTTTATTCGGAATACAGAACGGATGATGCCCGCCTGACAATCGAGTTGATTAAGGCTGCGGGTAGATATGGGGCCGTTTGCTTAAATTACATGGAAATGACGGAGTTTATTATACAGGATGGTAAACTTTGCGGGGGCGTATGCCAGGATTTGCTAGGGAAAGAGGAGCTCTATATCAAGGCAAAATATGTTGTTAATGCTTGTGGCCCTTGGGTGGACGTACTAAGAGAGATGAATAATTCCCTTAGCAATAAAAGGCTGCATCTTACCAAAGGGGTTCATCTTGTAATCCCTCATGAGAAAATGCCAGTTAATCACTCAATTTATTTTGATGTTCCTGATGACCGGATGATTTTTGCGATCCCACGTGGGAACAAAACTTATATTGGAACTACTGATACTGACTATAAAGGCAGCCTCGATCGTATAGTATCTACTGAGGCAGATGCACTATACCTGATTAAGTCGATAAATGACACATTTCCAGATATTAATATACATCTTGAAGATGTAGATACAAATTGGGCGGGATTAAGGCCGCTCATACATCAGGAGGGAAAAACAGCCTCTGAAATCTCCAGGCGAGATGAAATATTCGAAGCGGAAGACGGCCTGACTTCTATCGCTGGGGGTAAGCTGTCGGGGTATAGGAAAATGGCCGAAAAAACGGTAGATCTGGTGGCAAAAAAATATCATAAGGATTCAGGGAAAAAATTGTTGGGTTCAATAACCGAGAATTTAACTCTCCTGCCAGATCATCTAAAAGAAGAAGATCTGACTTCCTATAAGACTGAAATAAAAGAACGTCTGCAAAGCTTGGGGATTGGTAAAGAAAAGGTAGAGTACCTGATCTCAAACTATGGAAAGCAGTCGGATATGATTCTTGATCTGGTGGGAAAATTCGAGGGCACGGATAGTGAGGAAAAACTACTTAGATCAGAGCTTAGGTTTTCCGTGGATAACGAATCAGTTATGAATCCAGTCGATTTCTTCGATCGAAGGACAGGGAGACTGTATTTTGATATTGATTCTGTGATGAAATATAAGAACATCGTGATAGATGATCTGGTTGAATATTTTGGCTGGGACGAAAATCAACGAAACGAAGAAGAGGATCAGCTTGAACAGAAAATTTTTGACGTAACACATTTTTTCACAAATGATTTCGTGTAGAGACGCAATTATGCGTCTCCCTGTTGGAACTGCATCATAATTTGATACATAGACGCAATTATGCGTCTCTACCCTAATTTTTTGTTTTCTAATTTGTCGTAGAACTTTTTTTTGTAGCTGTCGCCAATTGGTATTAATTCTTTCCCAATACGGATGCGGTTGCGAGAAATACTTTCGATTTTATCAATGGCAACCATAAAGGACTTGTGTACGCGTATAAAGTTGGAGGCGGGTAATAATTCTTCCAGTTTACTGAATTTTTGAAGAGTCATTATACGTTCATCAGGAGTATTTATCCTTAAATAATCTCCCTGGCCCTCGATGAAAAGAATGTCATTGAAAAAAACCTTTTGGAGCTTGTTGCCTGTCTTTACAAAGATGTAGTGCTCAACAGGATTGCCGATTGCAATATTTTCTTCAACTAACTCAACACTATTTTTTAGTTTGATTTTGTTATAAACCCTGTCAACTGCCTTAATAAAGCGCTCAAAAGAGAAAGGTTTCAACAGATAATCAGCTGCATCCAATTCAAAGCCCTCTATAGCATAGGAATCATAAGCAGTTGTAAATATAACTTCAGGTTTATCCTTTAATACCCTTAGAAGCTGTATCCCGGTTAGGGCTTCCATTTGTATATCAAGGAATATCAGGTCAATACTATTATTCTTGATGAAATCTATGGAATCCACAGCATTATCAAAAGTTTTGACCAGCTTCAAGAAGGGAACCTTGCTAATATAATCTGTTATTATATCCAGAGCTAATGGTTCATCATCAATTGCCAGACAGCGGACTTCCATGGTTTATTTGTTTTTAATTGGATTACTTAGCAATTCCAAATTTACAACATATTGATCAGACTCATTAAGTATGTGTAGTGAATGACTTCCCGGATAAAGTAATTCAAGGCGTCGGGTTATATTTTTAAGTCCAATACCCCCGGATTTATTAACATTGTCTTGTTTCGCAAGGGTATAATTAGCTACCATGAAATTGAGCCTGTTGTCTTCAATTTTGATATTAATAGTAATTCCCGGAGTTTTTACTCTTTTTTTACCATGCTTAAAAGCATTTTCCACGAAGGATAAAAGAAGCATTGGAGGGATCA
>CAYXQX010000476.1:0-3660 GCA_964467485.1 uncultured Porphyromonadaceae bacterium
CCGGCTTTAAATATTTACCCATGTGAGCGTAGATATCGAGCCGGATTTCTTTTGCCTTTTGGGTATCCATTCGATTAAAGGAGTGCCCTCCCGGAATGTTTTCGTAGATCTTATAATCAAATTTCTTTCCTTCTGCTTTGAGGGATTTGATGAGATGCTCAACCTCCAGGACGTTCACATCTGCATCATTGGTATTAGTGTGAATCAATAGGGGAGTGTTCTTCATCTTGTGAACATTCCAGGCTGGTGAACGCCTACGGTATTCATTAACATTATCATCAGCAGATTTCCCAATGTGATAATCAGCTTCATACAAGTCTCTGTAACTTTGGTCTTTATAACCCATACGAGCAATGAGATCGCTAACCGGAACACCAGCATAAGCTACCTGGTAATGATCAGGATGATCAAAAATATTCATTAGACTTATAAGACCTCCATGGCTCCATCCCATAATGCCCACTCGGTTTTTATCGATAAAGGAATAATTTTCCAGCATATAATTCCTTGAGGCATCCACGTCCTCAACCTCCAATCCACCATAGTCAATCTTTCTGTAATGGGCTCCTCCATATCCTGTTGATCCTCTGTACTCTGCTGCAACAATAACATATCCCTGGTCAACCAACTCCTTAACAATATGTGTGTAATATGTGTTGAAATCACTATGAACGCCACCATGAGGGAATACTATTAGGGGATACTTTTTGTTTTCATCCAGGTTTTTTGGCAGAAAAATATACGACCAGAATTTAACCGGGTTGCCAAAACCCTGACCTGTCGGGTTCTTTTCGTTGGCGAGTGGTGGACCGTACATATAAACTTTGTCAACTGTGGTGATATCTTCAAGTTTCTGGAACCACATAAGATCATCAACAGCTTTCTCCATCTGGTCCAATCGGTGTGATAGAGATTCGAAGTTATTTAGAAGCTGATTTAGCTGTTTTTGCAAATCCTCATTTGTAGTCTGTGCTGAAACAGGCATGGAGATAACCAAAGCCAGGGCAATAATAATTCCGTATTTCATATTATGTTTTTTAAAAAGATATTTTTCCGCTATAAACATGATGTGCAGGTCCTTCAAGGGATATATCTGAAAATTCTCCTGATTTATTCCTTTCGAATCGAACAAGAAGTTCTCCTCCTGAAACCAGACATTTTATTTGCTTTCTCTCAAGGCCAAACTCCAGGTATGCTGCAATTGCAGAGGCAACGGCACCGGTACCACAAGAAAGGGTTTCATTTTCCACACCTCTTTCATAGGTTCGTATTTTGATTCCTTTACCGAATTTCTGAACGAAATTAACGTTTGTGCCTGCCGGTTCAAAATCTTTATTATTCCTGATTTTACGACCCTCCTTAAAAACATCAACCTTATCTACTTTATTAACAAATTTAACGACATGTGGTACTCCGGTGTTTATGTAATAGTAATTATCAGTTTTCCTAAATTCCTTAAGGTCAATCATCTGGAGTAGGTATTTGTCTTCACCTAAAACCCTTCCCGCATGAAGTCCGTCGAAGGCCATAAAGCGGGTGTCATCGCCAATAATTCCCAGTTGATAAGCAAATCCTATCATACATCTTCCGCCGTTTCCGCACATCTCAGCTTCAATTCCATCAGAATTAAAATACTGCATGGAAAAATCGTATATATGATTATTATTTAATACCATAAGGCCATCAGCTCCTATTCCATACCTCCTGTCGCATAAATATTTTATCATATCAGAAGAAGGCTCTGTCATTTTTTCTTCCCGATTATCCAGGATTACAAAGTCATTTCCTGTACCCTGCCATTTATAAAACTTCATGTCTGCCATTTTGACTTATTTTAAAATGCCTCAGTCATTATCCCCCTGTGTCCCCCTTAAACAAGGGGGAAAGATCTTTTCTCTTTCGGGAAAGGAGTACTGAGTTTTTTTCCCCTCCTCTCTGTCAAAATTACCATTTTTTTTCTGTCTGTGTTAACTTGTGTTAATCTGCTTGCAATTTTGAATTAAGGAATGTTAAACTTTAGCCAACATAAGTAACACTTGTGTACTTTCATGCGTTAGAAAGCTTTAAGGGCATAGTTATTGAAAAGGAATGTTGAAGTAGAAAAGATATTTTACAAAAAAAAAGTTTATCATGAGTGGAAAAAGAATATTCGGGATATTGATGATTGCACTTGTTGGAAGTGTAATTGGTGTAGTGGCTTTTAGTTTATTTGTTAAGCCGGAAGTAAAAATTGTACAATCAGAAGTACCTGATGCGGTTCAATTTGCCGGATTGCCATCGGGAGGATTTGACAATGCTGATTTCAGGATGGCTGCTGAGCAGTCTGTTCATGCAGTTGTTCATGTTACTTCAAAGAAGTTCCTTGAGCAAAATCAGTATAGTAGTATGTGGGATTATTTTTTTAATGAACCAAGCGGAAAAACAAAGACTCCTCAAACTGGATTCGGATCGGGTGTTATTATTTCTTCTGATGGTTATATAGTTACCAATAACCATGTCATAGATGGTTTTGAAGAATACCAGGTTAAATTAAATGATGGACGTGTCCTAAAAGCAGAATTGGTAGGTGCAGATCCTAATACTGATGTTGCTGTGATTAAGATTGATGAAAGCGATTTACCCTACCTCTCCTTCGGCAATTCGGATGACCTGCATTTAGGTGACTGGGTTTTGGCTGTTGGTAATCCATTCAATTTATATTCCACGGTTACGGCGGGCATTGTCAGTGCCAAGGGAAGGGATATGAACATTATTGGCAGCAGTCGGGATCCATTTGGAAGGGTAGATATCGAGCGTATGCAAAATGCTATTGAGTCGTTTATACAAACTGATGCTGCTGTAAATCCCGGAAACAGTGGGGGAGCCCTTGTAAACCTGCAAGGACAGTTAGTGGGTATTAATACTGCCATTGCCTCAAGAACAGGATCATTTACTGGTTATTCCTTTGCAATTCCGGCAGTTATTGCAAAAAAGGTAGTGGATGATATTTTAGAGTTTGGAACTGTCCAGAGGGCAGTTTTAGGGGTAACTATCAAAACTGTAGATGCTCAATTGGCCAAAGAGCAAAAGTTGGATGTTAACCAAGGTATATATATTGATGATCTCACAGAGGATGGAGGAGCCTATATAGCAGGAATGGAAATTGGAGATGTAATCACTGCCATCAATACTAAGCAGGTTTTGGGTTCTCCGGAGCTACAGGAACAGGTAAGTAGATACAGGCCTGGAGATGTTGTTGAGGTAGAAGTGGACAGGAAAGGTAGCAGGAAAGTGTTTGATGTTAAATTAGGCACTATGGAGCCTGATGCAAAACGTGTTGGAGAAGCATCCTTCTGGGCTTCAATTGGAGCTGATCTTGAGAAGCTCAGTGAAAAGGAGTTAGAGCGGTTTAATGTTAGAAGCGGTGTTAGAGTAAACAAGCTGCACGAGGGAGAGTTTAAAAAGGCCGGGATGCCGGAAGGGTATATTATTACAAGAATCAATAGGTCGCGTGTGAGAGATGTTGCTGATGTAAAGAACTATTTGCAAATAATAGAAAAAGCTGAAGAAGGAGAGACGGGCGTATTTATTGAGGGGCTACTTCCCAACGGCAGGTATGAGTTTTTCACCTACAAGAAGTAGCATTTTAGGTCATGAAAATTCGTAGAGACGCATAATTGC
>CAYXQX010000477.1:0-3659 GCA_964467485.1 uncultured Porphyromonadaceae bacterium
TTCAGCTTTCCAGCTATAAAGTCATTAACCAACTCCTTGTCTGTATTAACAGGCGCTCCTACAAACACATTAATATTTTGTGCTATAAATAAATCTATGGCTGCAGGACCCATTCCACCGCCAATAACATCAGTAGTGCCAAACTGGGCAATATATTTTGGATATATACCAGGCGCATGCTCGGGAGGTGTAGCTTTTTCTGTACCTGTAATTTCACCATTTTCAACTGTAATAATGCTAAAATATTGGCAGTGTCCAAAGTGTTCGCTTAGAACACCATTATTCATAGGGATTGCAATTTTTTTATTCATCTGTTATTTTGTTTGAAAGGAATATTTTTTTGAGTATTAATTCATCGCAAAGATAATGAACATATGCTCATTTCAACAAGACTTTTACAAAATAGATTTGTGCTATTTCTCACTAAAATTTCATGCAATAGTACACCTGGTAATTGCTTGTAGTTCAGTTGTTGGCAATAAGGTGAGTATTATATATGCATTGTCGTTTGCTCTTTGCTCCGAAATAAGAATTCGATGCTCTTTCTATATTTTGGTTAAGCTCTTTTTCTCTCCCGGTTTCAGGATCAATGCTACAACTCTGTTTTTAAACCGGACTTTACAGGTGCCACCATTCTCAGAGCTGATTGCAGCTGATACTATTTTGTCCTTTTCCCATTTCATGTCAACCTCGAAGCCACCTCTTGCGCATAAGCCTTTTACACTGCCCGATGCCCAGTCATCAGGAAGAGCAGGCAATAAATCAATTATATAGTTTCCATTACTATCTTTTCGATGACTTTGCAACAGCATTTCTGCAATCACTGAACATACACCGAAGTTGGCGTCGATCTGGAAGATCCTGTCTGCATTCAGGAATGTTCTGTCCCTTTTTACAATAAACTCTTTTACCTCCCGGTATGCAGTATTTGCATCTTTAAACCAGGCACTTTGGAGGGCAGCATGGGCTCCGGACCATCCTCCCATTCCTTTTCTACCGTCCAGACGCATCTCCAGGCTTCTTTTTGCAGCCTCATAAAGTTCTCGAGTGTCTTCCTGATTTATTATACTTAAAGGGTGTACACCAAGGAGATGCGAGAGGTGCCGATGTGATGGTTCCGTCTCTTTTACATCACCTCTCCATTCCACTAATCTTCCGGTTTTATCAACTGTAAACGGAGGTAGCAATTTTTTGCTCTTTTCGATCTTATCGCAAACAGGATCCTTATTATCAAGGATTCTTGATGCCTGTTGTGTGGCTTCAAATACTGCTGTAATTATTGAAAGGTGATAGGTAGATGTGGCAGTAATCCTGAGTGTTCTGTCCGTCTTGGGATCGATAAATAAATTCTCGGGAGATTCCGAGGGAATAAACTGTAACATACCGGATGAGTCAGCAATCTACGCATCCATAATTAATTCAGTAGCAACTTTCAGCATTGGATAGAGTTTTTGCTCAAGAAATACCGTATCCTGGGTATATTGATAGTGATCCCAGAGGTTCATTACCATCCATGCACCTGCAAGCATATCAAGGACACCATTAACAAACTGCGACTGGGTTGTAGAAGCAGAAGGGCTTACCCTGCCAAATGGGTTCGTTGCATGACCCGAACACCATCCACTGGCATTAAACATCTCTTTTGCAACGGGTTTACCAAACTTTGTAATTCCTTCCATATACATGGTTAATGGTTTTACTGTTTCTGACAAATTGCATACATCGGCAGGCCAATAGTTCATCTGTAAATTCACATTCATATGGTAATCGGCCTCCCACGGTGCCCATTCCCTCTCACTCCATTTCCCTTGCAGATTTGCCGGCAGCACTGCTGTCCCGCGTGAACTACTCATCAGTAAGTACCTTCCAAACTGAAACAACTGAGCAATCAGATCATAATCTTTTGCCCCGTTCCTAAAGGCTTCAATTCTTTTGTCAGTTGGCATTTCCATATTATCTGAAATTCCCAGATCCAGGTGTACCCTGTTAAACATTTCAGTATGTTCTTTTATATGAGCTTTTTTCAGCTCTTCCCACGATTTATTCACAGCTTTAGTCATTATATCCCTTGTTTTATTAACGGGATTGACGGATCTGTCAAAATTCATGAGAGCAGCATTATAATCGGTTGCAGCGGAAAGGATTATCACCACTTCATCGGCATCTTTAACAACAAGTCTGTCGCCCTGCGATGAGATAGTTCCCTTTGCTGTTCTGGCAACAAGCTGTCCTGCAAACTTCATGTGCCTACCCCCGGGGCCTGATCCACCGGGATTGTCGTCATAAGCTTCAGGCGCTTCTATATCAACAATCTGTCCGGTAATATTTATTATTCCTCCTTCCAAAGCTCTTACCTCGGCATCTTTGAATCTTTCAAGACGGATAGTGCAGTTTAATTTCTCCTCACCTTTTGCACTTAGCTTAATGCATAGTGCATCATCTATGGCAGAAATGAATGATTCTCTCACTAGCTCAGATGCTTCTGTATTATATCTTACTGTTGAGATACCGCTTGACATATCCAGTTCTCTTCGGTAATTTGAAACAGAATCCTGGTTAAGAAATTCGATAAACAGGTCTCCAAAGGGTTCATATGATCTGAATGATGTTGGATACGCAATTAATTTCTCAAGACCAAAATCATTTGCCCCGGCCAGATCGCCGGCTAAAACCATTTGCTGCAAAATCTTCAGATTCTCATTGAAATTCTCAGCAATGGGATTGGTCTGACAGCCGGCCCACAAACTTTCCTCGTTGATCTGGTACTGTTCGGTATTAAGGCCTCCGTATACCATAGCCGCAAGACGGCCATTCCCCATAGGCAATGCATCTTTCCACTTTTCTGCCGGTGAATCGTACCATAATAAGCTTTTAGAATCAGCGATTTCATTTTCAGGTGAAGTACAGGCGCATAATCCTGTAAAGATCAGGCCGAGCAAAGGGAGTAGGTTTTTTATTTTCATAGGTATATTGAAGTGTTGAGCTAAATCTACAATAATTCAAAGTACACCTTTTTTATTCGTTTTAACAATAATGAATTTCGTAGATGAAAATCCTAAGCCCGTTGATTTGTTTTTCCCACCTTTTAAATTAAATCTTTATTTGTAATCAGATAAGTATCATAAAATATTTTCACTTTAAATTTTCAATTATGAAATTAGTACAAGCACTAAAGCCAATTAAAGTAATTCTATTTATTACTTTATTGTTTTCTACTTCGCTTTTTGTTGGTTGCGAAGATGACATTGATGACGATGGCACTCCTATTAATCTCACCTATCCGATTGTGGATACATACCAGGGTTTATGTTACGATAACTTCACACAAATCGATGTTCCTGCAAAAGGCGAGGCGTTCTACGGTCAGGATGCGCAATATACAGGAAACAGCCCCAGCTATACCGACAACAGCGACAGTACAATCACTGACAACGTCACCGGATTGATTTGGACACAGAACCTATCAAGCTATTCCATGCCCTGGTCTGACGCCTCAAGCTACTGTGAATCCCTTAAAACCGGCGGTAACAGCGACTGGCGTATGCCGACGGCAAAAGAGTTGTGGTCCATCAGGGACTTTTCGCAAGGTTGGCCATGGGTTGATACCGACTACTTTTACCTGGTTGGTGATGGCTCAGATCAACGTCAGCATCAATCAT
>CAYXQX010000478.1:0-3646 GCA_964467485.1 uncultured Porphyromonadaceae bacterium
TAGCCAAATCAATCTCTTTTTATTCTCTGACCCCTGCCTGTCAGAAAATATAGAATTGATCCAACAAATTCCATTTTTAGTTCCCACTAGGTTTAACTAGTGGGATTGAGCTCCCTAAACTCAAAGGGCTTTAGCCAATTTTTTTTAATCTTTTTTACCTTTTTTAGGGAAAACGATAAGCAAAAAAACATTGTATTTCGAATAAATATTCATTACCTTAGAAAATACTAAGCTCATAGGTTTAAATATAAGCTCTCAGTTTTTATTAAAACACATATCTTTTAACATTTAAAAACTAAACTTATGAAAAATTTAAATTGGCTTTTCGCAGTTGTATTAATTCCTTTTTTGTTTAGCGGATGTCAAGAAGACATCCTTGACCAGGCAGAAATGCCTGACACCTATATAGATGATTCAAATTCTTCTAGAACCACCAAAGATATTCCTATAGAATACGATGGTTCTCCAACGATCAATGCTTTTTATGCTGGTCAGGATATTGAGATTGGATCAGTTATAGTGGGTAACTTGGGGGTGTCCCTTTATGTCACAATTAATATCCTTGATCCCTGGTACATAACAAATACAAAAATTTGGGTTGGAACTGACATTGAGAATCTTCCAGTTAATAAAGCCGGAAATCCTCAAAGAGGGAAATTCCCGGTTAACGAAGACCTGAACCCAGCCGTGCAAACTGTTACCTATGAATTTCCTTTGGCTGAACTTGGTGTTGTCATAGGAAGTGTTGTTTTTGTGGCAACCCATGCTAATGTACAAATGGAGTATTGGGAACTTGACAAGCTTATGATAAGAGAGGAGTCCGCCTGGGGATTTGGAGAACCAATTGGAGGCAAAGCATGGGGTTGGTATTCCAATCACATCATTCAAGCGCCCGCATTGTAATATAGTAATCCCATCATGGGCTACTGCTAATGCGTTATGCCCTTCAGGATAGCGAGATTCTAGAGATGTAGGTATAAAACTAAAATCCACTTCTGGTTGGGATAGTAGTGGCAATGGAGACAACAGTAGTGGTTTTCAGGGCCTTGAAGCCGCCTGCGAAGCGAGCGGCGAAAAGGGTGTAGGTATCATTGTTAGGTTTGGTTGTATTTAAAATAAGGATTATTTTTCACTTTCGGCAAACGAAAGTGTTAAACATTTTGCCTAATACTTCATACATCAAAGTAAAGAGTTCAGGGCTAGGACTGGGATCATCATTACAAAGTAGATAATCCCGTGCAAAAAACAATCAATACCGGAAATGAGTGAGCAGTAGTTTCCGGTGGGAACGTGCATTAAATCAAGGAAATACAAGGATGCTTGCATTTTCAGCAGAAGGTGCTCAAACGTGTCGGAATTTCCATTCAAGATCGGCAAGTTCGAGGGTGACTCCCTCAAGGTTCATACTGATGGTCGGCGCATCATCGGCTGATATAAGGCTGAGGGCTACGCTGGAGGTTGATTAGTTCGCATGGCGTTTACTGAACCAATTAATCATAATAAGTTCTTCATCAGTGTATTCAGCCAGTTATAATTATATCTGATGTAGTTCTTGTCTTTTTGATAACAGTCGATAATTATGTCCAGTAAGTCTTTATCTGAAACAGAATCTGACTTATCTATAAAGCTGTTATGATTTTTTATGTATTTCATATAAATAGCAAGGCGGGTCACGAATTCAAAAACACCCCACAAAGTCAATCCAGAGCATAATAAGGCTGAGGCAGTGTATAAAAAACTTGTGTCGGAATCCCTTGTGAATATCTTATACGCAATAAATACAGCAATTACAGCTCCTATGAGGGATAGTACAGATAACCATATCTGGGTCTTTCCTGATTTTATAAATATATGCTTCACCCCTTCGGCATATCCATTAGAAAAATATTTTTCCATGACATCAGTGGACAGATGGTTGCATAATGGACATAGAACGTCCTTATTTTCACCCTTCCCATGCCATTCATGGCCGCAATATGAACATTTATGCTTATGTTCAGCTTTGGCCGGCTTGGATACATTAGCTTCATTCATGACAGTGAAATTTTATTAACACTATAATTTACTGTATTTTCTGATCATAAACTAAAAAATATCAAAATCTTTTCGGCCTTCTCGATTATCCTAAATGATTGTGATTTATCCCTAACATAAGAACATAGAATGTTACAAACTTGCTCTTTTGCTTTAAGATCTTTGGATTCTTTGGCCATTCCATGAAGGGTATAAATACTACCCATTCTTACTGAGGGCTGATCATGCCCAAGCTGTCTTATGGCCTCATTAAATCTATTGAGTTGGTTCTGATCTAAGGTAGCTTGAGCAGTAACTTCAGCGATACTTGTACGCTTCAGGGCAGTTTTAAAAGTCATGAATACTAAAATCCCTCCTGTAACAGTAATAAATAGGGTTATAATACTCCCTAAAGGAGCTTCAGTTCCGGGGAAGAAATAATAAGCCAAACCAACATGAAACTTAAGGAAACCAGCAATAATGGCTAAAAAGATTATAACCACAATATAACGGTGTTTAAAATCTTAAGAAAAAACTGTGCCAATTATCTTTGTGGTATTAATAGTGTTCAGAATCTTTTGAATGATTATAGCATGGAAGAAGTAAAAGAAATGACAGGAATTAAATAACAAAAAGCAGCTTCCTAAGTCTTTGTAAAGTGCAAACTAATTTCACAGAACTATTCCACTTTTTCCGACCTTTTATGTCTGTGTGGAGGATTACTACTCCAATGCCGAGAAAGCGCCTAATTTCTCGAAACGGTGGGGCAAAGGGGTGTTTAATTACCGACCTTCATATGCTTGCTCAGACTGCCACATAAGCTAAAATGGACTATTCCTCCACGGGGAAGAGTTAGTAGAAATTCCGATGCGTTTGAGCACCCTCTGCTGAAAATACAATCATTCTTGTATATCCTTGATTTAATGCATGTTCCCACCGGTAACTACTGCTCATTCATTTCCGGTATTGATTGTTTTTTGCACCAGATTTTCTAAAATACATACTTCTCCTGGAGAAGTATGTAAAGCTATTTGAGGATGCGCAATAATACCCCTTTTGGTTTACTAAGAATTATAATACGACATTAAACACGTAACATAAACGCGACAACTTATAATTTTAAAAACTCCAATCTCCTTATTAAGTGACTATTACTCCTATTTAAGCAGTATGCACTTCTTGGTCATTTGATAATTAGTACTCTTAAATTGATAATAGTAAATCCCTCCTTTGAGATTGTTGCCGTCCAAAGAGAATTCGTATGTACCACCAAATGTTACCCTCTCAACTTTTTTAAAAACTTCTCGTCCAATAACATCAAACACTTTGATAGAGATATTATCAGGTTCCGGAACAGAATATTTTATTGTTGTATTCGAGCTGAAAGGATTGGGGTAGTTCTGACCCAATGCAAACTCCTTTGGACCTGCCAAAAGATTATGATCTTCTATGGAAATAGTCATATCAAATCTGATAATATATAACCCATCAAATCCATCTGCTATGTATACAATATCATCGCTTACGGCAGCGCTTCAGGGAGTGCCACCTGTATTGAATATGCCAACTTCAACGGGATGGGTAGAAGAGGATACATCAATAATGTGCAGGCAAAAAGCAGTCCAAAAGTTTT
>CAYXQX010000479.1:0-3645 GCA_964467485.1 uncultured Porphyromonadaceae bacterium
TAGGTTTGGTGTTCAAGATGTATCGGTTTCAGTTTATAGCCGGAATATCGTATTATGGACCAAAGCGAAAATTGGAATTGATCCTGAAAGAGCATTTCAGCCTAGTTCCGGAGGATTTAAACAGGGTATCGAAAGATATAATCTTGAACCTTGGGTAATTCCAATTGGTTTTAAGCTAAATCTAACATTTTAAAAATAATTAAAAATATATATCATGTATTCAAATAAGAACAGATTAGGATTCTTTTTGATTTTGTTTACGGTTTTCACTTTTTCTTGTGAAAACCTGGAAGAGATAAACATAAATCCGAATGGGATAATTCCTGAAATTACACATCCAAACTTCCTTTTAAGCACAAATATAGTCAGAACCGGGAAAGCTGTTGTTGATATGGGTTATGGAGACATTGCCGGAGTAATGCAGCATACGCAAAAAGATGGATGGTCTGGAGGTCACAATGCATATGAATGGACACCGAATCAAGATTGGGGTGGATATTACAGTACCCTTAGAAATATTGATGAAATGTATACTAAATCTGTGGATTTGGAGCTGGATTTTCATCTAGGTGTTGGCTTGATACTTAAATCGTATAATTTTGGCTTGATTACAGACCTCTGGGGAGATGCCCCCTATTCAAAAGCACTTTATGGAGATCTTGGAGGCGAGGAAAATATTAAGCCGGTTTTTGATAGTCAGCAAGAAATCTATGCAGGCATTTTAGCAGATCTTGACACGGCTAATACACTTTTATCAAAGGATCAAAATGATTATATCGGTATCGATGCCGCACAAGATGTATTGTTTGGTGGTGATGTAACGAAGTGGAGAAAATTTGCTAATTCATTGGCCTTAAGATATTATATGCGATTGTCAGAAAAAGATCCTGTAACAGCGAAGGCTGGAATAGAGAAAATTGTTGATAATCCTGATGAATATCCTATAATTCTGGAAGCCTCAGATGATGCTAGTATGAAATATCCTGGCAGCAGTGCGATAGATGCCTGGCCGAAAAATATAGTATACGATGGTACAGCCGGAAGTAATTTCAGAAGACTTAAAATGTGTGCTACTATTGTGGATACTTTGCAAGCATTGAGCGACCCCAGACTAACAATATGGGCTGCACGCATCGAGATACCAATTGTTGTGGTAGCTACTCCTGTTGACAGGGATGAGATCGTTGATGGAATTCGATATATTGGTCAGGATATTGTTGATGTTTATGTGGCAAATTTAGGATTTCCAATAGATGAAGATACTGATTATATTGGTCTTCCTGCATCATGGTCGATAATTCCCCAAGCCTATAATATGAATCCTAATGGTGAACAGGCACCTTATAATCCTCACGCTTCTCATTTAAACGACATATATAAAAGTCCTTCCGGAGATCTATTATTTTCCAGAATGTTAAGTGCTGCTGAAGTGCATTTTATTATAGCGGAAGCCGCCTTAAAAGGATGGACAGGTGAGAGCTCACAATCGCATTATGAGGCCGGTGTTGAAGCTTCTTTTGATGCATGGGGAGTTAGTGGCGATTACGCTGCTTATATTGCCGGTCCCAGAGTTGCTTATGATGGAACTTTAGCACAGATAATGGAGCAAAAATGGATTGCAAGTTGGACAGCCGCCGCTGAAGCATGGTTTGATTATAGACGAACAGGATTACCAGCTTTGAAACATGGTGTTTTTGTTAAACGAGAAGCCTTGCCTCTCCGGTTTTACTATTCTGTTTCTGAGATTGACTATAATCCAGTTAATTCCAGCAGTGCTATCGAACTATTGGAAGAAACTGAATTCTCTACCATTGATGGAAAAAACAGTGCGTGGTCTAAAATGTGGGTGCTTCAGGGAACAGGTAAACCTTATTAATTTCGACAGTTAGATTAATTTATTTTATTGGGACGCATCATAATGGTGCGTCCCATCATATTTTCATCATAAAATTTATCGTTATGAGTATTCAAAAAACTTTAGGAATCGTATTTATTTTAATATTGACTTTGACTCAATGTACACAAGTTGACAAGGTCGAATCTCCGGAGATTCTCGGGCCGTATTTGCAGAGTATGTCGGATAGAAAAGTTACAATCTGTTGGTCCACTCTGGAAGGGATAACCCAAATACTTGATGGGGATAGTGTGATTCAGGATGTGAATCAATATGAGCAACATAAATCGATTATTACAGGCCTACAAGCAAATACCACCTATTCTTACGATGTACTTAAGGATGGAACCGATAGGGGAAAAGGGACCTTTACTACATTTCCCGGAGGCATCGAGCCTTTCCATTTTGCTGTTTTAGGTGATACTCGTTCGCGGCATGATTTTCACCAAAGGATAGTGGACAGAATAGTTGATGAAGATCCATTATTTGTTTTTAATACCGGTGATCTGGTAAGCAACGGAAATTGCATGGATGATTGGGATCATTTTTTTAGAATCAATGATTCCTTGATTCGAAATGTCCCCTATTATGGAGTTTTGGGGAATCACGAACAGGATTCAGAAAATTATTACAATTTCTTTTCTTTACCGGGGAATGAGAGTTATTACTTTTTCTCAGTAGGAGATGCCCTTTTTATTACACTGGATATGGAAGGCGCCAAAATAATTGCTCCAGAATATTTATCGGAAGAAAATGAAGATGACTTTTGGATAAATATCAGTAAAAAATATTTTGAAGAGGAGAAACAATGGCTTGAGAATATACTGACCATAAACGAAGATGCCGGATACATTTTTGTATTTTTTCACCCTACCTATTATAGTATAAAAGCTAGTCGTGTTGAAGAAGCTAAATTGCGAAGGGAATTCTGGGGAGATATCTTTGAACGTCATAATGTTACTGCTGTATTGAATGGTCACGATCATTATTATCATCATGCTGAGCATGGGGGAACGCATTATATTGTAACCGCTGGTGGTGGCGCTCCTTTGTACGACACAGATGCTATACAACCTGAAACGGTTGCATACAAAAAGATAGAACATTATATGAACTTTGAAGTGGGTTTGGAAGAAACAGTAATGAAAGCTATCGATATTAATGGTGAATTAATTGAGGAGATTGTGGTTGAGCGGAGGAAGTAAGTTTATTATACTATATAAGATGAAGGGCTAAAGCCCACTTTGTTGGAGGTGATACTCTCCGGCATAAATGCCGGAGTTAGTCAAGAGGATTTAAGATATTAAAATGTTAACATCAGCTTTCATGCCGGTGATTGAGGGTAAGACGTAAGTTTATGATACTGATTAATGATGAAGGGCTAAAGTCCACTTTGTTTGAGGTAATACTCTCTGGTATAAATGCCGGAGTTAGTCAAGAGGATTTTATTGTTTATTAGTTAATTAATTTTAGAATAAATTTGGAGATATTCAGTCAGTATAATGAAGAGCAATAGACTGCTAAATTATATTTTCGAAGCTTTAGGCCATCCATTTGGCAGCTCTTGTATGATATATTTTCATTGACTAACACCAGCCTTCAGGCTGGTGTAATAAAGTGATAGTGTAACAGGGCTTTAGCCCTCAAACCATATTTTTTTGGAAAATAATTAAAAAATTTAAAACCGTATTATACCATGAAACTTCACAACATCTTCCTACTAACAATCATCACAATGTTATTATTTCAAG